>JALVUT010000472.1 GCA_027035445.1 Thermococcus sp. | reverse complement strand
CTGCGGTATCGTCGGGTTGTAGGCCGTTGACGGCTTAGCTCTGAAGTAAACGGTGTACCTCGGCTTCTTTCGGACTACGAGCTGGATTGGCCTGTCGTCGTTCAGGTAGCCCACTTCAATCTGCTGCCTTTCCTTCTTCAGCTTCCTTAACAACTGTAAAGTCTGCTGAGTTAACTGCTGAGTTAACATCCCATCCCAACTCCTTGAACAGCTGGTTGGCAATCTCTACCTCTTTTTCGGCGAGAACTTCCTCTGCGAAATACAGGCTGTCGAGCGTGTTTCTGCACGACTTAAGGTTTGCGAGCATGGTTCTAATGGCACACAGAACGCCTATAGACATGTGAACTCCGCACAGTCGGGTTATGAGAACATGAACTCTACCCTTATCCACCACCTCACCTCCTTAAGGGTCTGCTCCAGCTATGTTAACAAGCGTTTCGTAACACTGCCGCACGTCCTCAGGCCACATATCCATCGGAACGTGGAGAACCTCATAAGCCACTCCTGTGAATGCTTTTGCCACGCACCCATCTATTCCCATAGAAGTCAGGGCGTTTATCAGGTGGGTGTGCAGCTGCAGGGCTGACCAGAAGTCGGAGATGGTTCTCGCCATCGCCTTGAGGACACCATTCCACACCACGAGAAATGGATACTTCTCGAAAGCCGTTCCCACTATAACGAGCCTGCCTTTGCCTTCACGCTCACCCTTCTCGAGCAGCTCGAGACCTTTGTTCCTCACGTACACTGCAAGGTAGTTTGCAGTTTTTCTGAGAATGTAGTCTGTCATTCCTTCCTCTCTTCCGTACATCTCGAAAACATACCTCAGCCCGAATATCAGGAGCTGGGGCCGGTATTTATTCCATATAAGGTCTGCCGCTTGACGTGGGTATAAGAACCCGCTTGGTCTGGAAGGGGTCGGTGCGATGGTAGCGCCTTCTGGTGCAAGCTCTGGCCCTTCTGGCCCTCTTTCTTCTACCTCCTCATAAGAAACGCCGACAGTCTTGCCATACCTCGCAACACTCGGGATGCCGAGCCTCGTTACTCTCTCGAGAGCCTCCTCTTCAGTCATCCTACCCTCAGCCACTT
>JALVUT010000471.1 GCA_027035445.1 Thermococcus sp. | reverse complement strand
TTGCGATAGTCAGCAGGATTCCGGAGATTCTAGCTGGAGTTTCCATAGCAGCTGCACTCGTTCCCCCTACAGCGGTTATAGGAATATCCCTTGTCATGGGGTGGGGGGATGTTTTTGAGGGCTCCTTTGTCCTGACGGTGGAAAACGTCTTGGGACTGTTAATCGGTTCCCTACTGGGTCTGTATGTCCTCAACGTCTCCCCCAGGAGCTATTATGAGAAAAGGGCCGCGAAGATGTACACGAAGAGGACAGCGACCGTCCTCACTGCAATGGTGGCGGCCCTCATCCTGGTTGAGCTCTTAGGTTAAGCGACCTCGGTCTGCTCGTACATACTCTTCCCTTTCCTGTGTTTCAGGATCAGATCGTAGAAGAACTCCTTCATGTCCTGGTTCATCTCGTCATCGAGTAGCACATCTGCTTTACCATCGTAGGTTTTTTCGGCTCGGGTTATCAGGAGGGCAACACCCGGGGTCAGGGTCTCCAGCAGAATCCTTGCTATCTGCGGATAGGCGTCCTCCTCGATCTCTTCATCGGCCTCCATGCCGACGTACACTACGAAGCCCCTCATCTGGATCGCAAGGACGAGCTCGTTCTCACTGAGTTCAAAGAACGAGAAGTTGTACCCCTTTGAATTTATTCTCGCCAGAAGGACCCCCTTTACTGAAATTGTAACCGCTTCTCCCTCTATCTCGAACACCAGATCCTTGGCGAGTTCGCTTCTGGCCGTGGAGTACAGGGGTTCAAGCTTCATTCCTTCCACCCTATTCTAATGATCGATCAGGCTTTTAATCTTTGACTTCTGCAATGAAGGGAAGCGGGGTCAGCCGACTATTTCAGCTATCTCGCCGTTCCCGGGCGGTAAAACGCTCATTACATCCTCCTCACGGATGTTGTAACCCCATTTTCCCAGGATGCCTTTGATCCTCTTCACGAGCTCGCTCTTCTTAAGCGAGCCCGGACGCACCACAATGTACCTATCGGTGTGCGATTTCACGGCTTTCTGTGGGGCGCATACCACGTAATCTTCCCCTTCATAGTTGATTATCCCAACGGCGAGTTTGATGGACAGGCCACGCATCCAGTTCC
>JALVUT010000470.1 GCA_027035445.1 Thermococcus sp. | reverse complement strand
TTCCATACTGGTGTGCCAGGAAGGCGAATTCATTGGCCAGCGCTATGTTGACGTCCCGGAAAGTGTTCTCCATCAGCTTCACGACCTCGCTAACCGTTGAAGCCGTCTTGAAAGTCCGACCTTTAACGAAGGAGCGGTAGAGCAGTTCCGCCAACTCGGCACTCTCAGGGGTTATACCTCCAAAAATGCGCGGATTATAGACGAGTTCCTTAAAGATCCTGCCGGGCATAACCCTTTCGGGGGCGTGAACCATGTAGAAGTCCTCACCGCGTTTGAATCCAGTAATCCTTTCCACGAGGGCTGCCATTTTAAGAGTTGTGAGTGGTGGGACCGTGCTCTCTATGACGATGAGAGATCCTTTCTTCATAGCCCCTGCAACGGTCTCAATCGCTCTCTCAAGGTAGGAGAGATCCGGAGTGCCGTCCCTGCCAAGGGGTGTCTGGACGCAGACCACGTAAACGTCCATGTCCCTTATGTCTCCCGGGTTGGACGTGGTGCTCAGCCTACCGCTTTCAAGGGTACTTCTCAGGAGATCCCCAATACCGGGTTCCGCTATGTGTGACGTGCCGTTCTTGAGTCCCTTAACAACCTCCGCCCTTATTTCATAGCCAGTAACGTTGAAGCCGGCGCTGGCAAACATTATCGCCGTGGGGAGACCTATGTAACCCAGACCAATAACCGCGATCTTTGCCCTCCTGCCCTCTATAAGCTGCTTCATGAAACTCACCAGAGGAAATTTTTGGGGTGAGGATAAAAGCCTTTTCCAGAAAACGGTTTCAGAAGGGTTTTAGGTTCCCGCCAGAAGTTTAACCCGTCTTCAACGTCCTTAACAGTCGAGTTATGTCCACCGTTCTTTTCTACTACTGATTTCACTAAGAGAAAGCGTTATACGGGGCTCTAAACCAAAAGGAAAGCTGAGGAACCACAGAAAACAGAGGGCAAAAACCGTTTTTGGGAAACCCTTATATTAAACAGAGTTGTCCAGTAATCTGGTGGGTGAAATGAAGGTATGGGTAGATATAACCAACGCTCCTCACGTTCACTTCTTCAAGGGTGTGATTAGGGAACTTGAAAAATCAGGGCATGA
>JALVUT010000469.1 GCA_027035445.1 Thermococcus sp. | reverse complement strand
CCTCCCAGAGGTAGTAGCTCATGTTCTCAAAGGTCCTGAAGTTCCGGTCGAGAAAGTCTCGAACAAACGGATGGGTGAACTCGTGGAGTGTCGCCACGACATACGAAAGTATCGTGACATTGTTCGTGTAGTACAGCCCTCCAACGTAGTACACCGTCTCGTTCTCAAAGACGACGTGAAGATGTATGTAAAGCGAGTACGAGGCCTCAACCTTGAAGGATTCGTAGATGTGGCCAAAGAGCCTTCCGTATTCCTCGGGGGCACATTCTAGGTATCCCACCAGAGGGCGGGTTATTTCCCCATACTCACTCCTGTGGGTGCTGTAGAAGGCCATGAAATCGCTTTTCCGGGCAAAATTCGCCAGCAGTTCCAGTTCACCAAGGTTGGTCTCGTTCGGCAGGTACCCCAGCAGGCCAGCCTGCTACTGAATTCCATGATTCCATTATCTCTAGCATAGAGTGGCAGGGAGCTGTTGAAGACCTCGCGGATGTACTTAACGGCCTCGCTGTTCTTGTAAGGCGCGAAGTACGTCAAAACATCGTTAATGTAGCCTTTTGGCGCCGTTATGAGGTAGTCGCTTCCGTTGAAGGCGAGAATATAAAGGACTGCAAACAGTTCAAGATTAGGGTTAACTTCAACTTTAATCCCGCACTTGTTTTGGGTCGAATTTTCACTCACCGAGAACACCTCAGGCGAGTTCTAGGGATGATAAGAACGGCTAGCGCTAAGGCCATCCCTCTGAACAGCCTCATCTTCCATCACATCCATTATTGTTGCATCCAGATTAATATAAACGCGGGTTCATATATAAAATTTTCCTAAACTGGAGATAAATTCTAGGACATCAAGCAATTGTAGAAAAACAAAGGATACCTGCGTGTTGCTGAATCCCGGAATCTGAAAATCACTTCCCCATTGGATAGTTCGGGGCCTCGTTGGTTATGAGTACCTCATGCGGATGGCTCTCCCTAAAGCCGGCCTGCGTTATAATGACAAACTCACCCTTCTCCTTGAGCTCGGGAATGTTTTTTGCCCCGACGTAACCCATTCCCGAGCGAAGGCCGCCGACTAGCTGGTATAGGACGTCAC
>JALVUT010000468.1 GCA_027035445.1 Thermococcus sp. | reverse complement strand
TAAGAGCTAGTATCATACGGTGCTACAACACCAGGACGAATAGGCATCGTCAAACCTCCTTATGTTTTCAACAGGAAGTTATCGGACACGCCCCTCCTTAAACGCGAGGTCAAACTCTCGCTCCATTCTCTCCAGAAGGTCTTTCTTGCCACGATACTTCCCTTTGGTTATGTCTGTCATGAACTGTCGATACTGAGCCATTGTGTAAATCGGCTTGTCATCGGCAGTATCCCTAATAGAGTCGTTCGTGCTTGCAGTAGATGCTTCTGGAGCAACATGCTGTGTAAGGACTTCTTGCGGTTTCATATGTTCCTTCTTGAAGTCCAGAAAGAACTCAGCGACACGCTTGGCATCTCCAGCTCTCTCAGCGATCTTAAAGAGTTCAAAGCGAATCCGACCGCTTACAGGATCGGGCTCGTTAAGATACTGAATGAACTTAGGATCTACGTTGATTTCCTCGTAGTCCTCCACCAGAGAACCAAGTGCATCAAGGAACCGTCGTTTCTGTTGTGCTACCATGTCTTCCACTGTCTTCTTCTTTTCCTCTCGAAGCTCCTGCTTCAGACGGTTAACCTCTTCAATCAGAGGCTTGGTAGCATTCTCCACAAGTTTCGTGATAGATTTAGCCCCATCATCTCCAACGATTTCAAGAAACTCATCGTTCTCACCGATGATGGACTTCAAGTCCTCTCTAGACTGGGTTTTAAGTTCCATCATCTCTTGACGCAACTTGTCGATCTCCTCTTCGAGGGACAAATTTTTCTCAGTCAGATGAGCGATGGTCCTTCTAAGCTCGTACACCTTAGTGTCATGGTGTCTCTTAAGATTCTTAAATCGTTTCTCCCAGTCTTCCTCTTGATGAGTATTGACAGAATCTGCAGTAGCCTCACTTGCGGTCTCGGTGTCAGGCGAGGACTCGTGTGACTCTACTGATTCAGCGGATACAGGTGAAGTCTCTGACACGTTCTCTTCACGATTGTCTCCAGAGCCAAAGATCTCTTTTTCCATGGCCTCAATCTTCTCATCAAGATTCTTAATAACACTGTTGCTCATTACATCATCTCCTTTGTTTGTTTAAGTTCCTAGAGTCTACCAGAAGGTAGAGAGTCTGTCGGGTTAACCAAACACAAGCACACGCTGGAATGTCTCCAGCATATCAATCTGCCCCTGTACAAAGCGGACAGTTTTGATGTCATCTGACATCTTCAGCCTCTGCAAGAGACGATCCATCAGATGATTAATCACTTCACCACGTTCAGTAGTAGTGCCATTCCTCAGTTTATCAAACTGTTCCTGAGTAAGCTGCATTAGATTCCACTCCCTGTTTTAAGTTTCAATGCCATTTCACGAAGAGCTATCTCTTCCTTTGTCTTATTGTTCGTAAGGTTCTTCATTGTATCTGCTTGAACCTTATAAGCAAACTGTTTGTTGATAGATTCAATTTCCTTGTTTTTAAGCTGCTGATCTATCTCTTTCTGTTTCTGTCGTACTTGTTCCTTCCACATCTCAAACTGGAGTCTCTGAGCCTGCATCTCCTGCTGACCCTTAATCTGGATATTAGCAGGTGCAAGGCGCATCTGATAGGCATTCTCCAGTTCCTTCTGTTTCATCTCCTGCTCTCTTATAGCCATCTCCTGTTCCTTCTTCTCTCGCTGTTTCAACTCAAGATACGATGGAACAACAGGTTCCTCAAGTCCAAGATCTTTTGCTATCTCAGAGAGCAGTGTGGCTCTACTGTACCTACCCATAAGCTCCTGATCGAACTGATTAGCTGTAATCTGCAGGAACTCATTTCTCCGCAGTTCCTGAGTCCCCTTAATAGACAGTGTATCAGCACCAAGAGCCTTCACATGGATATCACCAGTATAATTGATCTGGTTACTAAGCAGTGTCCAGTAGAACTGGTACTCAATCCTTGGTACAAGCACGCCAAGATCAATGTTCCTAATGGCATTCTTTACACTCTTGGAGGAACTCTCAAAGAGCATCGCCAGACCTGCAGCAGTCAAACCTGCACCCTTTACAGCTTCGTTTCCATACTGATACCTCGGGATACCTGTAGCATCATCAGCTCTCTCTTCAAACTGAGAGAAGATAGCCAAGAGATCACCAGCAATCATAGCAGGCTGAAAGAACTGAACAGCCCTTCCACCACCACTTGTAGGATCAGAAGATACCTGCCAGATCTTCAGTGGATAGATTGAAGTAATCTCACCACTATCTGCAAGTCTGTCAGTATAGACTTCAACCTGTGGACCAGAAGCAATACCAAGGTTAACTACAAGAGACCTTGCGGTTGCATTACAGAGCTTCTGGTGATCCCGCATGATATACGGCAAGGACTTACCCCAAATACTTCCAGGTGTATTCTGGAATGAAGCACAGTAGTATGGCCTTCGCAGCAGAGGGTCTTTGTTGAGGATACACTTGATAACCCTGTTTTCAACAAGAACTGCCTCTACCTCGAAAGGAGTCCCAGGTTCAGCTAGGAGAACCTCTTCTTCAGTGAACCCCCAATCTACAAGGATACGTGCAGGTACACTCCCGAAGAAATGAAGCCCATGATAGATATTCTTATTGGCTTCAACAGAAGTCCCTCGGTCCTCCAGCTCTGCCTTATCAGACTCAACACCAGTGTCAAGCCAATAGATAGCACCACTTGGACCTTTATCAAGAAGCTCGTAGATCTCTTCTTTCTTGTATCCAGCTTTTGGATCAAGTTGTGCCAGCTTATGCAATTCCGTATGGGTCAACCTCAAGTGTTCAATAAGAGATCCATCCATCAAAGAGGTTGCCTCTGGAGCCGGATAGATATCAAAAGGGCTTACTCTACGATCCTTGAATATGAAACTTTCAGTTACAGAAGGTTTCCCCTGCTCCCACTGAAGAGCCTTCTTCTTAGTGATAATCGGACCCTTCAAGAAAGCTGTAGGATAAATACAGAAATCATCAATGAACTCTGATAGAGTCTTATAGAAGCCGCCTTCAACCAGCTTATCCTCAATGTCTTCTTCAATCAAAGACATATTGAATTTGGCTTCCTTCATGACCTCATCAGTTACCGACCGAATGATTTCACGACGATCCCTATTAAATTGTGATATTGTCGTCTGAATCTCTTCAGTATCTGAGATCTGCGTGGAGATCTGGTCAAACTCTTCCGATAGCCTTTGTTCAATCTGTTCACGAATGTCCCTTCTGATCTGTGGGCTCGGTGTTGGTTCAATAGACCACGGTCGAGCCTTGGGGTTCAAGAGGATATCTTTAATCCATGAAGCTAGTGTCCGAGATTTAACAGCAGTTAACTTTATGAAAATCTCTACACTGTTATTCTGCTTGATAAGCTGCTTCTCTTTTGTACTGTACTCACCAATGTACTGCCTTAGAGAAGTGATAAGTTCATCTTCAATACCAGAGTTCCTCTTTGCGTCTCTGTTGATCTGAAACTCTGAAATAATGTGTGCAGCAAGCGAACTTAGTGTCAGCTTTTCAAGATCCTCTTCTAAATCCAGATTGGCATTCTCTTCAGCTTCTTCAGCTTTCTGAAGATCATCTATTGTTGCCAGTCTGATTGCTGGACGCTCTTCAAATTCCATGTGTTAACTCCATAGGTATTCTGCTCTGACAACAGGAAGGACTTTTTTCTTTGGGAGAATTTTGTACTCCTGTTGGTGCATTGTCAATGTAAGAGAATCGAGGAAGTCTGTTGATGGAAGCCCACGCCTCTTAATGTCCTTCTTAGATTCAATTAGAATCTGAAGACGATTATTATACGTGAAGTTGACATTCAAGAGGTCTTCTTCCAGTCTTCCCCCACCAGGTATATCTGCAGTGCTCAACCAGTGCTTTGTTTTTCCATGGAGTTCTGCACGTAGATTACCGTAGGTCAATGGTTCATTAGAAGCTGCAGAAACTATAACATCAACCACCGGCTGATTAAATCGTTTCAGTTGGTCAACAACACCAGACCCAACTCCGATACCGTCAACAAAGATGGCTTGTGGTCTCCACTGTTGAGCCAGAGATAACACCATCTTAGATAATTCTGTAGTGTCAAGCCCTTTCAGTTCAACCATTTCATGAATCTTAGGGCCTTGACGTATACAGATAACCGATGAGTCATCTCCGAATCTTGCGACATCAACCCCGAACACTACCGGATGTGGTGCAAGTTCAGATGGATTCAGAATGGTTCTCTCGATTGCATCCTGAATCAAATTAGTTGGATAGAACTGAGAAGAATCGAGTACAGGGAATTCCCCAAGTACCCGCATCTGATAGAAATCAGAGTCTTCCCCGTAGTATTCTTTGACTTCCTGAATCCATTCTTTGTCTACATTTGGAGAGTCAAATGATGTGAATGTCAGTAAATCCCATCTCTCAGGTTTCTTTTGGAAAAGCTGATAGAAAGCTCCAGAGGCTCTTACTGGGTTAGACACAAGTGCAAAACAAGTGTCACCATAAGAGAGGGTACCTAACAGTGTATCGAAGATCTCCTTATTGAGAGCTGAAGCCTCATCTACAAAGACAACACATTTCTCACCATGGAGACCAGCGAATGTCTCCTTGTTCTCTTTTGTACCAGTAACAAAGGAGAACTTCTGTGTGTCCTTCTTCGGACCCTTTACGAAGATTGTCTTTGAGTGCAACTCATACATACTCCGAAAGGGTTCCTTCATCCGATGGAGCCACTTGGAGATTTCAGATCGGAGTACACGATGTAACTGGTGAGCTGTAGGTGCAGTTATGATCCCAGCGACATCAACATGAGTAATTAGGAACCATAATGTCATCCATGCGAGAACAGCAGATTTACCTGTAGCTGTGGCTGACTTAACTGCAACACGAGCATTAGGTTTGGCAATAGCCTCAATCAGTTTAATCTGCTGATCTGTCGGTTCAACTCCTATGACTTCCCGGATGAAATCTACAGGATTCTTCCTGTAGTGTAACAGATGGGCAGCTAGGCTCTTGTTGATATTGCTGGTAGGTTTTACAACACGTGGTCGTCTAGGCATCTGAAGTATACTCTATGGATTTCACTACACTCCTTACGTCAGCCTCTCTGAGTTTCTCCAGTTCATCTAGAGCTGCAGCAGGGTCTACCTCTTCGACCCTCATGATCTCAGCGAAAGCTCCAACTGTCTTCCCAAGTTTATCCAGTGTCTTCAGGGTCAAAGAATGCTTAGTTGCAGCTGGGAGTCTATCTGATTCCTTGATCCTGTGCAGTTCCTCAAGAAGTTCTCTCTGAATGAATTCCTTGGAAACAACCTCTTCATCAAATGCCTGTTTCTTCAGCTCACTAATGTACTGAGCTACATTTGGTTTACTCTTAAGGTAATCTGCACGTAACCTGAGAGCTGCCAGGGTAGTATCAGCTCTTTTAGATCCTTTGAATGTCAATAGACCTACATCAAGACCAGCATCTTTAAGAGCTGCAATTGCATCCCCTGTGTTGACATATCGATAACAAAAGGTGTACTCAGCATCAGTGAGTACTGTAGAGGTGTCTTCTGAGAGAGCATCAAGGAACTTCTCATTGATCTTGGAGACTTCATGAATGTCTTTTAGTGTCTTGTAGATAGGGGATGTGAACACATGATTGTTGATGTTCTTTTGGGAATCTACAAGCAACTTTGTCTCCCTTGTGTTAGTCAATACTTTCCAGTGTTCCGAGATGATTCTTATGATGTTCTTATCAGATGTGTTGAACTCTTCGGCTAACTCTTTGTAAGACTTTCCTGAGATGAACCCCTCGATGATCTTGTACTTATGAAGTCCTTTGATGCTGTTCCTCCTGACTTTAACTCTGGATGTCTTACCGGTCTTACTTTTAGTAGCCATTAGTTCTCCACTTTTGGTTTACTTTAGAACTTTAGGTCTCTTGATCTTAGGTTATCTTAAGTTACCTTTAGATATCTTATATAATAACTTTGGACAACCTTATATGCCCCCTTACCCCCTTACTAAAAGTAATAACAAAAAATACAAAAATCTCCCTCACTTTTTTCGCAGCTCTAAAGTTCTAATGAAAGATCAAAGAGATAAATTTCTTATTACTGACTGCAGATCTTTATAGACAAACGGTCACAAGATCTTTAATTCAGATGGTTCTAAAGAACAACGGATCATAAGATTCTAAAGAACAACTGGTATCACTTTGTATCAATATGTAGGGGAGCTTAAGTGTCTGTAGTTTCGTTGGGATCTTGGGTAGGTCTATTGGGTTCTTTAGTGTCTTGAGTGGGTCTGTGAGATTCTTTAGGATCTTGAGTATACATATAAGATTCTTTAGGATCTTGAGTATACATATAAGATTCTTTAGGATCTTGAGTATACCTATAAGATTCTTTAGGATCTTGAGTATACATATAAGATTCTTTAGGATCTTGAGTATACATATAAGATTCTTTAGGATCTTGAGTATACATATAAGATTCTTTAGGATCTTGAGTATACATATAAGATTCTTTAGGATCTTGAGTATACCTATAAGATTCTTTAGGATTTTGAGTATACCTATAAGATTCTTTAGGATCTTGAGTATACCTATAAGATTCTTTAGGATCTTGAGTATACCTATAAGATTCTTTAGGATCTTGAGTATACCGGGGGACCACCCCCGAGAGTACACGAGGGGTCTTCAGTCCCCACAGCATCCCACCCCCTGTCTCCCGAGACATCCCCCACCAGGGTCCAATGTTTATCAGAAAGAATTCTTTTGGAAACAAAAGATCTAAGGATTTCAGAGGGATACCCTTGGGGATCTTTAAGATATCTAAAGATTACAGAGAGTTACTGCAGGGATCTCTTGGACACGGTAAGTGACGGCGAAGGAAATCAGAGGAACTAAGGAAATCGGAGGATTCAACAAAAAGGTATCACACTGGTATCACAAAGATACCACCACGATACCACCTTGACACCACAACTATACATACAGTAGGGCACAGCCGGTCCCCTACTGTCCTACCTAAAGCCGGCACATAGCGGCAGACATCCTATGCCCTGTCTGTCGATACCCGGAAGGTTCTGACCGAACCGGGAAAGTGGACAATAGTCCGACCTGTGGGTTGCAGGGATAGCTTAAGGTGGTTCTTTTCGAGCCGTGCGTCAACCTTAAGGACTATCCGGAAACCGCCAGGGATGCTAGCAGGTATCCTAGTGGAAGCCCCTATGGAAACATAGAGTGGTGGCTGCTAGGTTTACCAGAGAATCTGGCTGGTTAATGTGGCTCAAAGAGGCACATTTCCAATCACCTTAACGGCCTGCTAGTAAGCGGTTCTAAAGCTATAAACCAGCCTACCAGTTGATTACTTGTAGGTGGCGATAACTGCAATCACCAGGGATAAGAAACAAATGGTTGCTTGATGGTAGTCAAGTTACCATGGTTATCATCAGGGAGCCATTTGTTCAACCATAACCAAAAGGGAGAAAGCTATGTACAAGCTCTTGTGGATCAGCAACCACGTACCCAACCAGGATCAGATCAACGATGCTGCACGGAACGGATACGAGATCGTTCCGGCCAATGTCCCCTCCTGGGGAAGGATTCCCCCGGAATTTACCAAGGAAGACATCAGGGAGCTTTTGCTTCCCGAACTTCCGCCCCTCTCCAATTATGATGCTGTTGCTATAATGGGAGAATTGACGGCCTGTATGGTCGTCTGTGATCTGGCACGCCAGCAAGGAACCCCCGTGGTCACCCCGACCACTGAAAGGGTCTCCGTAGAAGAGACCATGCCGGACGGATCTGTCCGGAAAGTCTCCAAGTTCAGTCATGTCCGGTTCCGCCGGATAGACTGATGGTAACAAGGGCGGCCTTATGGCTGCCTCTAGTGTCTCCAGAGACAATCTGGAGATACTAGAGGTGTTCATAAGAGCTATAGTAAGCTGGACAGCTCCAGGAAATCCCCGGACAGTTCCAGCGAAAACCGGGGTTCGATTCCCCGTGGGTTCCGTAGAGATACGGATGGACCCGTCTGGTGACACGGCGCCCCTGCCACGATGCGCCACTATAATCAGCGTGGTCATACTGGTGGTATTCCAGGGTAGGTTCCCTTCGGAGAAATTAGGGTACTGAAACGGACCATGGGCAATGGTGCCCTGCAGTCTCCTGTAGACTATTATCCCAAGCTGCCTGCTAGGTATGCCACAGCTTTTTGGTGTCTATGGGTGATCAGGCAGGTTCGACTCCTGCATGGTCCAACTTCTTTCAACTTTGGGGTACAAGAATGAAAGACTATAGACCCTTATCATGGGGAAACTCGAAGATTTCCCGTAAAATTGGCTGCTTTAGTCTCCTACCAGGAACCGGAGTAGTTAATGGTACCCAAGGGACATGCCCTCTTGACTGCCCAGGATGCTATACCAAAGGGTTAATAAAAAGGTACGAGACAGTCCGGGACAAATGGACACTTAACACCCTGCTTGCCCGGACAAACCCGGGACTTCTAAGGGAATCACTCTGTTCTCAGATAGAATCCCGGAGAGTACCAATCAAGGCAATCAGAATCCACGTGGCCGGGGACTTTTTCTCCCAGGAATACTTAGAGATGTGGGTGCAGATTGCCAAAAAATACCCAATGTTAACATTCTACGGATACTCCAAGTCACCTATTGCCTTGGGGTACAATGGGTATCCAAAGAACATGGTTATCCATAGTAGTCTAGTGGGTGACCAAGGTATCAACTATGGGGATACAGAGTATATCCAGAAACTCCACAAGAAACTGGATAACTCATGGATCTGCCCTTGTGGTCCAGGAAACCAGGTAATCTGCGGAGAAACCTGCAGCAAATGTATCAACAGGTCTGCGGGATTCCCGCTGTTCATTCAACATTAATTAGGAGTTATAGTCATGTTCTACAGAGTATATGGTTATGGGTCCAAAACAGGAGAAGAACACATTGTGGAATTCCCTGACCAGCCCGTGTCTCATATCACATACAGAGAAGAAGAGGCATATGACCAGTGGGGATATTCCATTGGGGAATATGAAACTCTGGATGAAGCCATGGCTGCTTATCCTGCAGCTAAAGTGCATCTCTTGTGCACTGATGAACTCGACAACCATCGGTACACTACAAGAACCTGCCCGCACTGCCACAACGAATTCTGTTGGAACTGTTGTAAATCCACCAATGTACACTGGCCGACAAGTCGTAATCCGTATATGTACTGTCCTGTTTGTGGAAGAGACGTTATGAGGTAGTCCTACCAGAACCAAAGGAGACAGCCATGGAACAGGAGTTTACCAGTATCGAAATCAACAAGACATCCTGCAGGTATTGCCAGTGCCGTACTAAGGACACGGACATTTGTTTCTGCTGTTTTGTCACGGAAACACGTCTGTTTTCCGATAGTTGGAGTGGAGCGGTTGGCATATGTTTTAGTTATGGGTGCCCCATCTACCTGCAGTACGGGCTGTCCTGCTTTTCCATGGGGTATAATACAAAATCAGTAACAGCAGATATCAAAGAGACAATCGAAAACCTTAACATAACGAGGTGCAGATGGAAACAATAAGTGTCTGTGAAGACTGCGCAATGGTTCTTATCAATGGGGACTACAGTGGCATCGAATATGCCTTCACAAACCCAAGCGAATCCGAAAAGAGGATCAAAGAGGTGCAAGTAGGGGTTACAAACATGCCACCAGTGGTTTACAATGGAGATCATGACGAATTCTCGTGGTCTCCTTGTGAATGCTGCGGATCAACTCTTGGGGGCAAACGATTTCATATGATGGAGGTGTAACTATAACAACCAAACCAGCAATGATCGGGCAGTTCAACCTTACCGAGTCAATGGGGCCATTCTTCACGGTGCCAGTAATGTCCATGCGATTATCCATTTTCCTATCCAAAAAGATCTGGGAGATTGTCTCTAGAGACAAAAGAGACATTCCCCTGGAAGACAAAAAGAGGGAAGCACTGCAGTTTAAGATCGGAGTGACCAACTTTGATGTCTGCAGTATCTCCTGCCTCTTTTGTTCCCATTCGATTGCTACTGAAAACAAAGCCAGGAAGGAAACGGTGCCCTGCCATTGTCCCTTGTTTATCCATTACGGCAAGGGATGCTTTGATCTTGGGTTTGATTACAGCAGAACGGATATCCATCGGTTCAATAAGGCAATCCAGCTGCTTCCCAATGACACGAGGTATTGAAACCATGTATCAGACAAGAAACGTATGTAACCTGCAACTGTTGTTCGACACAAGGAACAATACTGTAATCCTCTCCTGCCGTGCTGCCATATATCTTTCAAAGGTATTCTGGCGATACATGATGAATATAGGTGGCAATGACTGCCTACACACGAAAAAACACAAAGTATTCAAAGAGTATTACCAAGGGGAACCAATTGAAATAGACGGTGGGTGTTTCTTTTGTGAATATGTGTCATCACGTTCAGGGTCAAGAGCAGACTGTTACCCGAACTGTCCGCTTGTGAGCCAATATAAGATGACGTGTAGACAATTAGGTTTTTCAGAATTCAGCAGTGATATACCGAAGAGTCTCTATGACGCAATCCAAAACCTCAACGTACGAAAGGGTAGCAAACGATGAAAGTAAATCACGATGCAAGCAGGCTAACAGGGGCGTTTGGGATAACCACCAAGCTTGTCACTGAGTATCTTCGGACGATTGAAGAACCACAGCAGCTTATTAACGATTTCTATGATGGCCGCATTGAAGCCATGGTAGCTGTCGGATGGGCTCTTAAGGATGCCTACGGTTTCCAAAGCCTTTCAGAAAAGAGCATGGTAACACTCTATGGACTCGCCGAGATCTACAGAACACCAAGCAGGGTAGTATGTGTTTTGCAGGATGATCCGGAATATTCAGACCTGGTCACAGAAGCTGTCAATAACGCAATAGGTAATATGTGAGGTGAAAAAAAATGGCAAACAAGAAGATTCATGCAGCAGCCCGTCGGAACAGGGAGCGTTACAAACTGCAGGGCCGCAGGGAAGCCAACAAGGTCCGTCGTATCATCAAGAAGATCAAGGAGATCAAGAAGAAATTCCCCGGGTGGGACAACAGGAAAACCGTCATTGTCGCCATGGGTGGGAACAAGCAAGTTTCGGATAAGGAGGTCCAGATGTGGATCGATAAAACTAACTAAAGAAATGGAGGGTAGATGAAAATAAACCATGATGCAATCATGATGACCGATGCATTCAACACAACAGATGAATGCCTGAATGAGTATCTTCGGACGATTGAAGAACCACAGCAGCTTATTAATGATTTCTATGAGAGCCACAGGGAAGCAATGGTGGCTATTGGATTGGCTCTTAATTGTACCTACAATTTCCAAAGTTTCTCCGAAAAGAGCATGGCAATACTCTATGGGCTCTCCAAGACCTACAGAACACCAAGCAGGGTAGTATGTGTTTTGCAGGATGACCGTTCATATGCAGATGTGGTTAAAGAAATTGCTGAAAAAACAATAGACAATATGGGAGGACAGAACAAATGAAAATCAATCATGCAGCCAGTAATGTAATGGATACTGTTGGTGTTACCGAGAACGACTGCCGGAAATACATCACAGATATCCGGAAAATCCAGTCATATGAGGATGCAATTAAGCAGATCGCTGAAGACTTCTACAATGAAAACCCTTGCGCCTTTGTGGCCGTCTGTTGTGGTGCAGTCGAAGCAGTTTACATGGCAGACTTGAGTGACTTGATGGTGTACTCCGATGACCACTTCAAGCTGCTGGAAATGGTGGACAAGTACGATACCCCGTCCGTACTGGCAGAACACCTGATGACATCCAAGGAATACGAGGGCATCGTTGCCTTTTGTGCATCCATCCCCTATCTGACATACTCCGGCCTGTAAGGAGGAAAACAACATGATTACCATGCAGGAAGCAGTAGCAAAATATGGTCACACCCCGGATACCTGCCGTATCCTCATTGACCTGGGCAAAGCCGATGAGCAGTCCAGTAAGACCACCGAAGAGGCAGTTATTGGTCTTATCGTCTCTAATCCCAGCTGGTACTATGATGCTGTCTCCAGAGACGATTTCATGGAAGCTTTTGGAGAGGCCCTTTGGCAGGTAATGACCCCGGAAGAACAGCAGGAAGCCCCGAAGAAGATCAACAAGAAAACCGGGGCTGTCAAATACAAGTTCCGCTCCTGGGCTCCGACGAAGGTCAAATGGCAGTACGCCGGATACATCTGGAAAGCCATGGAAAACCTGTCGGGTGATGAGGAAAAGTCCGGGTTCAAGAAACTCTTCCGGGAAGATGAAGAACTCCCGACCATGAAGTATATCCGGGAATGTGCCACGACTCCGAAGACAAACCTTGAGAAGCTGCAGCAGGCAATCAAGACGACCAAGAACCTGCTAGACAAGGTACTGGATGACATGGCCGATGAAGATGAACGCCAGGCCCTGGTAATGGAGATCAACGCCAAGCTCTTCGAGGGGATTAACTGATGATTACTTTTGACCATAATGCAGACACCATTTTTGATAGCCTTGGAGTGACTATTGATGATGTCATGTCCTATCTTAAGTCACTCCAGGATAACGAAGGAAACAAACCTGAAACTATCGGGGATGCAACTCTTGCAATCATTAATGGTATCCGCAACGGATCTGCAGAAGCTGCTGCCGTGCTGTGCATGTCCATCAATAAGCAGGTTGTGGACAAGATCAAGACATTTGAAGACCCCATTGCCAGGCTCTTGTTAGCAGAGCTGATGGCACTGGTAATGACCTATGACAAACCGTCCAGGCTTGTTGAAAAACTCATTGACAACATTGACAACTATCAGCCAATCATGCGGATGCTGCTGATGACTTTTATGACCATCGAACCAACAAAGGAGACCAAGTAATGAAGCTCAACCATGACGCAGAGAGCATCTTTGATGCAATCGGAACAACAAAGGACCAGGTAATAGACTACCTGTCCAACCTGCGGGATACCGATGGGAACCGTCCCGAAACACTGAAAGATGCTGCAGATCTTATTGTAGCAGATGTCAGAAAGGAATCCCCTGAAGCTGTCGGTGTGTTGTCCCAGGTGTTCACCGAGAAAATGTTGGATAACCTGATGGAAAAAGGAGGCGGTCATGCCATGATCGGCATCGGGTTGGCCGCCCTTATTGGTGTTGCAGAAAAACCTTCATATGTCCTGGAAGAGGTCGTGAATAACACCGATGAGCATGAAGACCTGCTCATCATTCTGCTGGTGACCTTCCTGGCATCCATCAACAAATAGGAGACATACACATGATTACTTTCGATCACAATAATGAACACATCACTGGTGCAGTTGGAACAACCATCGATAACGTACGGGAATACCTGACCAACCTTAAGGATGACAATGGCAATCCCCCGGAAACAAACAGGGATGTTGTTGACATCATCATGAAAGACATAGAGAGGCACAAACCGGAAGCTGTTGCCATTATGACCCAGGGTTTTACCAGCAAGCCGTTTTCCTTTGTGGAACTGTATGGTGGAGACAAAACTGTTGCACTGCAGATGCTGCATATTGCCCATGGAACAGCAACTAAAGCAGCAGAGGCACTGCTGAACCACTATGGCAACAACAAGGAACTGATCGAACTCCTTGTTATCGGAACCCTCATGGCAATCATGGAGAAGTAAAAACGAATCACAAAGCACAAACCATTGAATACCCTTAAGGTTGCTGCCGGGTGCATGGAAGCCACCCTTAAAAGGAGAACAGTGATGGCAAACGTAGTGATGTCTTGTCGTACCTGCCAGCATTCGGAGACCAACCAGATGAATCGGTTGATGTCCTGCAAGAAGCGGGACATCACCGTTTCCAATTCCGTATGTTGCCAGATGTACACATCAAAGGTACCAGTCATTCCACAGATTCCTCTTGATTTTGTCAAAATGATTCAGAGGTTAATCCGATGAACAAAATACGATCAATCGAGGCAGTATCAAAACTGTTGGTAACACTCTCAGGGAACCCAAACATCTATGTAATAGGAGACGCACATCAAACAGTTGTCAAACACACCTCTGCAAAAAACCTGGTGTATTTGTATAAACACCACTCTGATGACACAATAACAGTCAAAATATCAAAACCGTCTCTTAATAACATCGACTCGTTGTCAGCAGAGATCTATACTGCTGCCTCAATACTGCAACCTGATTATGCAGATCTCCTGATGGGAACCGACGAACCTGGAGTGTCTGATGGGGAATACATTGTTTACAGCATTCTCCTACAGAATCTTGCAAGCAGATCTATCGTCGGAAAATACCCAGGACTTGATAAATCTGTTGCACTCTTCTGGAGCAATAAAATAAAACATGTCTCCAGTCTTCCAGAGGATTCTATTATAACTCAAGTGATCCGATGGGATCTATGGACAAAAGGTTCTTATTTCCATCCAGACCTGCTGATTGGTCTGCATTCAAACCTAGATAAACCACAAGGACTCCCTGAGCACCTGGAAGAAGAACTTTTACAGGTGAAAACAAAAGATGATCTCCTTGAACTCACTAGGAAAATCATCAAATCATCAGATGGTGGTTGTGGTACTAGTGATAGTCAAGATGACAACATCAGTTCTGGTGATGGTTCTGATGGTGACAGTGGCGATAAAGAGTCTGTCTCCGTAGACATTGTATCAATCGGCAACCCGATAAACCTGAAGAAAAACGTCAAACAAGCTGTGAAGTCTTTGTATGGGGCAGGGATTCTTAACCATGACCCAAAAGGTATGGATGCTATTCAAAAAACAAAGTTGAGATATGACCTTAGTTATATCCCAAACCCAAACCCAACTCTCATACTCATGGAGGACATCCAGAAGAAAACCAAAAATACAAGGCAAAAAGATACAATACTGAACATAGCCAGTAAATCAGTAGTATCCAAAAAGATATATAGGAAACTTCTTGTACTCAATCAGATTAGGTATGAGTCTAATCTTAAACGTGGCAGACTGGACAACAAAAAGCTGTATAAGCTGCGAACTTCAGTGACAAACACCATCTTCAAGAAACGTCAGAACCCACAGATCGACAAAGATGCTGCAGTGCAGTTGATTGTTGACTGTAGTGGGTCCATGTTTATGCAAGAACAGCGTTATATGTACGCAGCAGCAGCAGCATATTGTATGGCTGAGACACTTAAGAGTCTTGGGATCTCTTATGAAATCCTTGGGTTTACTGCAACAGCTGACGAAATGCCCATCTATGAGTTCAAACCGTTTGGTGTCCAGATGAAACAGGTTGACCTTATAGACCAGCTTTCAACCAATCTGATGCACGCTGGTAACTCTGATGGGGATACCCTGTTGATTGCTGCTGAACGACTGTTGTTGCAACCTGAAAAGAAGAAAATCATGATCGTCTTATCTGATGGATACCCGGCTGGGCACTACATTGGAGACGGTCGTGTCTACCTTAAACAGGTCTGCAAGGAGATCGAGTCAAGTGGTCTTATTGATCTTTATGGTATAGGCATTTTGTCAGACGCTGTAGAGAATTTCTACAAGAACTGGTATGTATTGCATGAAGAAAGCCAGCTTGATTCGATACTGTTGAGATTGATATCTGATAAAATCATAATCAAATAAGGAGATTCAAATGGCTAAAACAGGCAGGTTGAACAGTGACTTCCTCATGCTGAAGAAGGGCACAAAGGTCAAGGTAATCGGTAAAACCAAGTCTGGTCTGGTCCTCAATTGTAGAGTGCTGGACCACAAAGATGAACCGGTTATCAGCGTACCGCATGAACTTGTGGACCTGAATGACAGTGTAGATGTCTACCCCGACGAAACCAAAACAAGTAAAAGGGTGGTAGCAAAGAAACTGAGGAAAGCCAAGAAAACTGTATTGCTCACAGAGCTTACAGATGGTAGACTCCCATCATCTGGTATCAACTATGAAATTGGAGTCTATGAAGACTCTGCATGGCCCGAGGAAGACCAGGCAAATATCCCGGACGAGGACAAGGATTACGTTTGGGATGCAGATATGCTTGAGGCAATCCACCTGGCTTACATTCTGAATGAAAAGAGCCTGCTTGTTGGTATGCCAGGCACTGGAAAAACCAGTTCGGTGAAACAGTATGCCGCGACAATCAGACACCCTTATATGAGGATCAACGGTAAGGATGGTGTTGACCAGTCGTCTTTCCTTGGGACTATGACAGTCATCAACGGTGACACTGTGTGGCAGGACGGTGCCATCCCATATGGTGTATCTCGTGGGTATATCGTTTGTATTGATGAGGTCTTTAAGCTGACTGCAGCAACACAGATGGCCCTGCAGAACCTTTATGAAAAAGACGGGTTTGTAGTTCTTGATGACAAACCGGGCTCCTATGCAGACAAGAAGGTTGACCCTCACCCATACTTCAGACTGTATCTTACTGACAATTCAAAGGGTTTTGCTGAGGATCTTACGAAATTCGCAGCGACAACCATTCAGGACACATCAACCCTGGATCGTATTGCAATCGTCAAGGAAGCCCACTACCTTGAGGAAAAGCAAGAGGTTGAGCTGATAAAGAAGAAGGTCAAGGGGACATCAAACACTGCAGCAAAGAACCTTGTAAAGTGGGCCAATCTTGTCCGGAGAGGCTATGGGTATGACGAACTGTCTGTCCCCTGTAGTCCACGGACACTACTGGTCATTGCAAACCTTATCAAGGTATCCAAGATGCCAATCAAAATGGCAATCGATATGACCTACACAAATAAATTGCCGAGTAAAACTGAAGTTGAGACTGCAGATAAACTGTTCGACACTGTTTTCGGATAATAGGGGGTTGACAAAATGAAACTAAAGAATTACCTTCTTGATGGCTATGTTAACTTCGTTTGCCATAAGTGCCAACAGGTATACTACCAGATACCACTGGAGGAATACGAAATGAATGCTGGTAAGACAACAAGAGATGCCAGGAAATACAAGCAGTATTACCATAAGTGTCCATGGCAGAAAGGAGGTAATCATGTCAGAAATCATCGGAGATAGTCCATGCCCCTCATGCAAGTCAATCGGTAGAGATTCTACAGGTAACCATCTAATTCATTTTGAAAATGGTGGTAAGTTTTGTAACAGGTGCGGCTATAAGGTCGCACCTGATGGAACAGTGCTAGATCATGGTAACTTGGATGAGGATAACATGGAGATTATTATACAACAGTCCACCAAACAGAAACCAACTGAGATCACACAGTTGGACCCTTCAACACTACCTGCCTACCCGTTTCAGGGGATCAAAGAATCAACACTGATTAAGTACAATGTAAGAACCCTTGTCAATCCAGATACAAATGAGGTCCTGAAGGTATACTATCCAATATACAATCATAATAAACAGTTGATCACTTGGAAATGTAAAGAACTGTCAGAAAAAAAATTCTATACATTGGATAAACTCGGGAAAAACCCACAGATTCTTTTGTTTGGTCAGATAGATGCCCCTAAATATATCCCAGTCCTTGTGATAACTGAAGGTGAAAATGATGCTATGGCGGCCTATCAAATGCTTGTTGATAAAGTAGGTCGCAACAGGCTCACTGTTATGTCGGTACCAAATGGTGCCAATATGCACACAATCCTGCAGCATATGAAACTAATTCAAGCTGCCGGGAAAGTATACGTATGTTTCGATCAGGATAAACCTGGACAGAAGTTAACGGAAGAGTTCTGGAAGGTTTTTCCTACTTGTCTTGTGATGTCCTTTTCAGAAAAGGATGCCCATGACATGCTCAAAGAAAGGAAAACAAAAGAGTTTATAGACTCTTACAGAACAGCAGAACCCTATAAACCGAGGTTTATCTCAACGATAACAAAAGATATCGCAAGTATTGTCTCTGAACCTATTCCGGTTGGACTTACGACACCATGGGAATCTCTTGATCGTCTAATCTATGGTCTCCGAACCCATGAGCTAATAGCTATTGGTGCAGCTCCTGGTGTTGGTAAGACAACCTTTGTTCATCAAATCCAGACGAACCTGATGATACAGCATAAAGAACCAATCGGTGTATTCTCAATGGAAGAACCGCCTGATATGTTGTATCGCAAGGTCATCGGAAGGATCATCAATGAACCGATTGATATCCCGGGATATGAAGTGTCTCCAGAGACAAAAAAGAAGATCATCAAAGTGTCAAATCTTATCAAGGACAAATTGATCCTCTATGACCATTATTTCTTCAATGGCAGATGGGAAGAGATTGAATCTGCAATCAGGTTTATGGCTGCCAATGGTGTCAAGTATTTCTTCATCGACCCTCTGTCAGCTCTTGTATCCAGTATGGACCCAAGTGCCCAAAATCAGTGGTTATCTGATGCACTCTATCAGATGTCCAAGATGGTTCAGGTGATGGACATAAGTATAATCCATGTTAACCACCTTAATGATACGAAGGGTAATCACGAAACTGGAGGTGAAGTGTATGCCTCTCAGTTCACTGGATCAAGAGCACAATGGAGATTCTCAACGTCTATCCTTGGACTCAGCAGAAACCTCCATGCAGAGACTGAAGAAGAGAAGAATACCACCATTGTAAAACTCCTGAAAGCCAGGGTTGGCGGTCATAAAGTTGGAGGGAAATTCCAACTGATCTACGACAAAACAAAGGGTGAAATGAATGAACAACAGATTATCTTCTGAAGTCCTGATAGTTGACATTGAAGCTCAGAATTTGGATATCTCTAATGATAACAGGATCTTACTGATCTGCATGTCAACACCGGAAGAAGCTGAAGACGAGTGTGTAAGGGTATACTCTAACGAACCTGGGGTGGCGTGTAATGGTACGATAGAAGATGCAATTGACAGGATGAGAAACGCCAGGACTATTGTGATGCACAATGGTGCTGGCTTTGATATCCCACTGATTAACTGTCATTATCCGTCGAAACGGATTGATATCCGTAAGGTCTATGATACACTATGTGCATCACGTATAAGATACCCGGAGCAACAGTCCCACTCCCTAGAGTATTACGCAAGGAAAAATAAAAGACTACCCAAGAAAATTCAGATTGATGAGTGGACCGGGGAACTGACACTTGACTTAATCAGAAGGTGTCAGAATGATGTCCTTATAACTTATGAGCTTTACAAAAAGCTTAAGAATAACGTTAACTATGACTCGGTTCTCCTTGAAACTGCGGTACTTTTTTACCATGGGTATCAAGAGAGACATGGGGTTTACATTGATGTTAACAAAGCCATTCAGAACTACGAATCCCTCAATAATAAACTGAATGCTCTAAAAGAGGAAATCCAGAGTGAACTACCATGGAGAACACTGGTCCCAGGTGTAGCTAAAAGTAAACAAGAGGACTTCAAAAAATCAACTGTTGTTGGAGGTATAAACCCATATCTCAAAGGGAAAACCAAGTATAAAAAAAACACAGTAAAATACTTCGGAGAGCAGAAGGTTCTAAAAGTAAAGGGTGATTACTGTGCTGTCACCTTTGAACAGTTCTCAATTGATTCCACAACAGATATGACAGAGTACCTGCTATCTATCGGGTGGAAACCTACAACATACAACTATACCACAAGGAATGGTCATAAGGTCAGGACCAGCCCTAAGTTAACAGAGGATTCTTTTGACTCACTGCCTGAAGGTCTTGGGAAGAAGATTGCTACCTACAGAACCATAAGGCACAGGGTTAACTTTATCTATAATCCACAGAAAAACAAGGGAATACTCGCAGAAGTTAGAAAGAGCTCTAATAATCGTGTCCATTCCTACGCAAATACGTGTGGAACTCCAACAAGTAGATACAGGCATGGTGGTGTGGTGTGTAACCCACCGAGACCCTCATCCCTCTATGGGAAGGAGGTGAGAGAGCTCTTTGCTGTCCCTGATGACTGCATGATGATAGGTGCGGATCTGAAATCCATTGAGGCCAGATGTCTCGCACACTATCTGATAAGATACCCTGGTGGTCAAGAGATAGCTGACAGGATCTTATCTCCGGATAAGGACAATGATTTCCACACATACAATGCAAAAGTATGGGAAGTCGATAGAGATACTGCAAAAAGTGGATTCTATGCGCTTATCTACGGGTGCTCCAAAAGAAAACTTGCTCAAACACTTGGGAAACCAGAGCATCTTGCAGATAAACTATATGATGACTTTTGGGAAGCTAATGCCCCCATCAAGAAACTGATTGATGATCTGGAAAGAGCATATGATATCCGTGGAGGAAAGATCAAAGGTCTTGATGGAAGGATGCTCTATATTCGAGAGAAACGTAAGCTGCTCAATAGTCTTCTGCAGAATGCAGCAACCATGGTATTCAAGAAATGGATGATACTGTGCAATGAAACTTTTAGTGAACTGCAATATCCTGTACAACAGATCATAGCATATCATGATGAACTGCAGTTTGAGTATAACACAGTAACACCAGAGACTGTACTTGAATCTATAATTGAAATCATCAAAGATGCCTCACTGGAAGCTGGCAGATCATTCAATTTGAATGTGGAGACACCGGCGGATGTCAAGACTGGTCTCAATTGGGCAGAAACACACTGATTCTTGACAAATTTATTGACTCTTTTGATAGAAACAAAAGAGAAACAAAAGTGCCAATGTAGGGTAGCCTGTGTTTCCTTAAAATTTTCCTTAAATAATCAAAATGGACAGAAAAAAACTTTTAGATAACCTGAAGAAAGCTAGAGCTGCAAAAAAGGGTGTACGAAGGACACCTCTGCAAATAGCAGCAGAGAATCCTACTAGTCTCAGGAAAGCTATTAATGCCAAGTGTTACGACTGTAACGGGGGTGAACGGTGGATTCAAAGAACTAAAGAATGTCCTGTGAAATCATGTCCACTATGGAATGTCAGACCATACCAAGAGTAAAACAAACGATTCTTGACAAATTTATTGACTCTTTTGATAGAAACAAAAGAGAACTTGGGTAGCCCATGTAGGGTAGCACCTATTGAACTAAAATTTTCAAAATAAAGGCCAAAACGGCCATTGGAGAAGGAGATATTCAGATGAAACATTCAGTACCTATTAAACTCTACTGTTTGTCTTGTGGATCATATCATATGGCACTTATGAAATCAGATGTTATGGTCAGCAGGTCTTTAGTAAGAATTGTTTTTGAATGTAAAGATTGCAAAAATAAGTCTACACTTTGGATATCACCAGCTAAAAAGTAAAAGCTGCAGCAACAAGTCTATTGTTCCTCTCTAAAGATATCACCTGAAACTTTTAGGCGTTATATCTTTAGGTATCCTATAAGATATCCTATATAAATATCTTATATAAATGTCCTATAAGATATCCTATAAGATATCCTATAAAGGAATATTTTTATAAGATTTACTTATAGGGGATCTAAGGGAACAATAAGTAACACCATACGATTTACCGATGATTATCTTAAGATACTAAATGGAACCTAAGAAAAGACTGAAGGTGAAACGGAAGGGATCAAAAGTTGTCTTTTGATACTTTGGGATAACTGGTGGGATCTTTAGATCTATAGATATCTATAGATACCTATAGAGCCCCTCCGGGCTTACTAAAAGTAATAACAAAAAATCCCAAAATCTCCCTCACTTTTTTCGCAGCTCTTATATAACAACGTTAACTCAAGGAAATAAAATTTCACAATGAAGATCAATCCAGA
>JALVUT010000467.1 GCA_027035445.1 Thermococcus sp. | reverse complement strand
GACATCGTATACAACTTCGGGGGGTTCACCGACGGGGACAGGGCGGCCTTTCTCGCGGAAGCCCTCGGCGCGAGGGAGATAACGCTGATCGGCTTTGACTTTGGAGAAACCGTCGGGAGGTGGAGCAAGCCGTCCCTCAGGGAGCACTCACCGGTCTGGGATAGCAAGAGGAAGAAGTTCGAGTTCGCGAAGGAGCTCCTCGAATGGCTGAAAGAGAACGGAAAGGCGGAGGTAAGCTATCTCAGACCAGATCCCTGAGCTTCTTTACTCTTCCTGCCTTTATGTCAACGTAACCGAGCTTTTTGAGGAGCTTCAGGGTTTCCTCCATCGCATCCTTTGTGAAGTTAACGACCAGTGTTCCTTTCTCGGTCGGGATTGCTATCGGTGAGGCCCTGACGAATGCCTTGACAAGATCCTCCATGGGGACTTTGTCGTCTAGACTCTTCAGGATCTCACCTGCCAGGATAGCGCGTCCCACGAGTCCAAAATACGTCCTTAAAAGGTAGTCCTCCGGGAAGTACTTGCTCGCTATCCTGCCGAGAGCGTTTATCTTTTTCATGTCAAGCTCCACTATCTCGAACTCGTACTCCATTGTCAGGTCAGTGAGAGCGAACTGCTTTGCGAGCTTCTCTGCCCCCTCGGGGTTGTGAACCAGGTTGAAGGGAAACTTGAACTGGAAGTGAAGTTTATCAATCTCTGTGCCCTCCTTCAGCTTTATTGTGTCCCCCTCATACTCTATTGCCCCATTGCCGGCGAGCTGGTCAAGGAGTTCGGCCACCCATGGTCCCTCCTGTAGGAGACTCTCAAACTTCTCACCGACCTTGAGGTGTTCCAGAAGGTGATTCAGGCTCTCTCTGAAGGAGATAAACCCCTCCATTATTGCCTCCTTGTCCCCTGCATCGAACGTCTCTATACGGGACTGTACCTCGCTCACAGTGCCCTCAAGCATGTACCCGACGAAGCTTTCATAGCTGAGCCTCTCGCTTACATCGAACTTTATACCCTCAGTCTTCAGATCCTGAAAGAACGCTTTCCTGAGTGATTCGCTCTTCGTTACGAACCTCATTCTATCACCGAGAGGGAAAGGCTAACAAG
>JALVUT010000466.1 GCA_027035445.1 Thermococcus sp. | reverse complement strand
CCATGATACCACCTCACGTTTTCGGCTTCAGGATCATCAGGTAGTGATGGGGAAGCTCCCGGTATTTAACCAGCTCAAAGCCCTTCGCCAGCCTGAGGATGTCTTCCGGCGAAAGCCTCTCGTGCAGCGGCGGCCCGAAGGGCGTGGGTTCCTTCTTCCACTCAGCCACAAGGACGAACGCCCTTCCGGCCCAGCGGAGGTATTCCTCCGGCCTCTCCATCTCATGAAGGACGCTTGAGAAGACGGCGAGGTCGAAGTTCCCTATCTCCGGCGGCCTTTCGGAGAGTATAACCTCGACGTTCTCCAGCTTTTCCTCCTCGATTCTTTTCCTCAGAATCTCCGCCATTTTAGGGCTTGCTTCAATGGCGTAGACCTTCCTGAAAGACCTCGCCAGAGGCACGGTTAGGTAGCCCGTGCCAGCGCCGACGTCTGCTGCCGCTCTCCTTTTAACCCCCGTGCTTAGGGCAAAGTCAATAACCTCCTCCGGCGGGAATGCTTTCTGTCTCCAATCCGAGTCAAGCACCCGGTGATGATCAGGATTGAAGCGGTGCATCACAACCCCCATAATGAGTAAATCCCTCAATCTAAAAGCTCTTTTGGTGAGCCCTGTATCAAATACAACCTTTGGTTTTCAAAAGCCTTTTTTGACCCCTTTCACAAGTTTCACCGGTGACAGGCATGAAGGTCAGGATGAACTTTTCGAGACACTTCCCGATCATAGGTATGGAAGGGCAGAGGAAACTCGGCGAGAGCACCGTTGCCGTTGTCGGAGCCGGTGCGCTGGGGAGCTGGGAGGTCTTATTCCTCCACAAGCTCGGTGTTGGGAGGATAATAGTCATTGACAGGGACTTCGTTGATGAGATCGACCTTCCGAGGACTATTTACACTAGGGAGGACGTTGGAAAGCCGAAGGTGGAAGTCCTGAAGGAGCACTTCGGCGTCGAAGGGCACTTTGAGGACCTGAATCCGGGGACAGTCAGCCTGCTCGATGAAGCTGACCTGATAATCGATGGAACCGACAACATCTACACGAGGCAGGTGATAAACGACTACGCAGTCAAAGAGGGCAAGCCATGGATATATGTGGGCGTTCTCT
>JALVUT010000465.1 GCA_027035445.1 Thermococcus sp. | reverse complement strand
GCTATTACCTGCTTGTCAGGAGAAAATGGTGGGAAAAGCTGAAAGAGAAGCTCAGGAAAGGGTCCTGAGCACGAAGGCCAGCAAATCGGTCAGCTCTTTCGCCCTCGTCTCTGGAGATGCACCCATATGACCGCTCTTGGTCTCAACGCGGAGGTAAACCGAAGCCCCGAGTTCCTTTAGCTTCATGAAGAACTTCAGCGCATGGGCTGGGTGAACCCTGTCGTCGTGTAAACCGGTGTAGATGAGAGTCGGCGGGTAGTCAGCGGACTTAAAGTTGTGGTACGGTGAGTACTTCAGAAGGAACTCCCTATCCTTCGGGTCGTCGGGGTTGCCGTACTCGGGAATCCAGACACTCCCGATGTAGAGCTTGTGGAAGCGGAGCATGTCTATAACCGGATAGCCAATTAAAGCCGAATCCATAACGTCCGGTCTCTGCGTGAGCGTCGCCGAAACGAGAAGCCCGCCGTTGCTCCTACCCCACGCGGTCACCCTGTAACCCTCACCCTTCAGTTTTTCAAGAACCGCTATGAAGTCGTCGAAGACGTTCTGCTTGTTCTCCCGCATTCCCGCGCGGTGCCACTCCTCGCCGTACTCACTGCCACCGCGCAGGTTGGCCATCGCAAAGGTTCCACCGCGCTTGATGAAGGGAATAACCTGCGGGAAAAACCTCGGCGTCAGCGAAACGTTGAAGCCACCGTATCCGAAGACCCAGACCCTCTTATTGTCTTTGCTCTCCTTCACGTGGAAGTAGTGGATTTTCGTCCCGTCCTTTGAGACGGCGAAGTCCTCCTCGACTCTGAAGTCGCCTTCTACCTCCTGTCTTTCGACGAGCTTGAGTCCTCTGTTGAACTCGTAGAGCCTGTAGGGAACGGTGAAGCTCTCATACCTGAGGAGGGCTCTCTTCCCATTGATGTCTAGCGGATAGACGCTTCCGGGCAGGTCAAAGGCTATCTCGTCGAGTTTCTCTCCGTCGAGCGAGTAAAGCTCAAGCCTGTGGCTGGCGTGGACGAGTCTGCCGGCGAGGATTTTGTCCCCGACTATTACCGCCCACTCCAGGGGGAAATCCCCTTCGGGAATAACTTCAATCGTTTTTTCA
>JALVUT010000464.1 GCA_027035445.1 Thermococcus sp. | reverse complement strand
CTCGGTGAGTTCCCATATTCAAAGCTGTCCTTCCTATGGTCTGGAAAAACTCCCTGCCCCCATAGGTTGCCCTAAAGCGCCTTTAAGGGCGAACGAGGCTGGAATAAAGCCCCTTTCTTCAAGGCTTAACCTTCATCTGGAGCCCTACTTACGTTTTTTAGTAGTTTTTGCTATACTGGTTTACAAGATTCTCTTCTTCGGGGCCGTCACACTGAACAAGCAAGCTTAAAAGCTCCTTCGGTGAGCTAAGCGCGGTGGTAAGGATGGTTCACTGGGCTGACTACATGGCCGAGAAGATAATCCGTGAAAGGGGCGACAAGGAGGAGTACGTCGTTGAAAGCGGAATAACTCCGAGCGGTTACGTTCACATAGGAAACTTCAGGGAGTTCTTCACGGCTTATATAGTGGGCCGTGCCCTCCGCGACAGGGGCAAAAAGGTAAGGCACATCCATATGTGGGATGACTACGACCGCTTTAGGAAGGTCCCGAAGAACGTCCCGATCGAGTGGAGAGAGCATTTAACAAAGCCCGTTCGCGAGGTTCCCGATCCCTGGGGATGCCACGACAGCTACGCCGAGCACTTCATGGAGAAGTTCGAAGAGGAAGTGAGAAAGCTCGGCATCGAGGTGGACTTCCTCCACGCCTACGAGCTTTACAAGAGCGGCGAGTACGCGGAGGAGGTTAAGCTCGCCCTTCAAAAGCGGGACGAGATCAAGGCGGTTCTAGATAAGTACCGCGAGAGGGCCAAGCAGCCCCCGTTAGAGAATGACTGGCAGCCGGTTATGGTCTACTGCCCGCACTGCAGGAAGGAGGCCGAATTCCGCGGATGGGACGGCGACTGGAAGGTCTCCTACAGGTGCCCCCACTGCGGTAGGGAGGGTGAGACCGACATCCGCGAGGGTAACGTGAAGCTCCGCTGGCGCGTTGACTGGCCCATGCGCTGGGCGCACTTCAAGGTTGACTTCGAGCCTGCAGGGAAGGATCATTTGGCAGCCGGCAGCTCCTACGATACTGGTAAGGATATCGTGGAGAGTATCTTCGGATGGCCGGCCCCCCTGACCCTCATGTACGAGTTCGTTGGAATAAAGGGCCAGAAGGG
>JALVUT010000463.1 GCA_027035445.1 Thermococcus sp. | reverse complement strand
GCTTGAGGTGATGTTTAAGTATGTGTTCGGTTCCTCGTGAATTATCAGGTCGTAGTAGCCCTCGGAAATCCTCTTCTCAATCTTCTTCTCGTAGAGTATCATATCGATGTGGGCATCTGGGTAGTAAAGGCCCGCCATCGTGTATAAATACGGTGAAACGAGCAATGTTCCATTGGGAAGCACGTAATGCTCTGATGCATACCTTAGAACCTCTGACTCATCCCTGCCTGTCATGTTCCACCGGTTCTTCAGATTAACCGCTCCCAGGAAGACGGGCACTAAGAGAATAGCCACTACCCCTATGGTGGCGGCCTTTCTGTGATTTCTCACCCCATTTCCAAAGCTGAATGTGGGAATCCTCTCGAGGGCATCGGTGATTATCTCGGCTCCCTGTTCTGCCAGAATTCCTATAACCGGTGATAAGAAGGTTATGAAACGGGTTTCCTTGTGAGTAACTGTGAGTATCATCATAAAGCCGATGGTTGCCCAGCTTATGGTGAACCACCCCTCCTCGTTCTGCTTGAGCCTTAGGAAGCCAAAGAGCGCAAGGCCTAGAAGGATCCTTCCCACATCCTTCATCAACCATCTAACGTATTCTGAGGCTGAGACCGGTTTGGCAAGGGTTACGACCCTTGTTGCAATCTGAAAGGGCCTGAGAGCCCCGCCGTAGTGAAGGTATCCAAGGTAGAGCCAGGGGAGTAGGGTGAGGCCAAAGAGTGCAAAGCCAATCCAGTACTCTCTCCTCTTCACCCAGTTCCAGTAGTCGGTGAGGTACAGATAGGTGATGATCACGGCTATTATTGAGAGTCCAGTGTAGCGCGTGAGTACGGCAAGACCAGCAGCCACAAAGGCAAGGTATACCCTTAGGGCTGTTTTCCTCTTCCTTCCAGTATAAATGAGATAAAGTGAGAGGGCATAGAAGAACGTGAACTCACTGTGAACTAACTCCCTTGTACCCATGGTGAATGCAAGCGGGTTGGTAATAAAAAAAGCTGATGCAATGAGACCTTTCCATCTTCTGCCGAACAGTTCAGTGGTGGTGAGGTACGTTATCACCGCCGTGAGGGCAAAGAAGATCAAGGAGACAATCCTGGCCATA
>JALVUT010000462.1 GCA_027035445.1 Thermococcus sp. | reverse complement strand
AGAAGGAGAAGGGCTTCGATAGCACGGCCCAGCTCATAGAGTTCGCCCGCGACCTGCACCGCGAGTGGAACAACCTCTACGAGATAGCGGTCTGGAAGGAGAGCATAAGTGTGAGAGGAAACAGGCTCTTCTACATCCAGGCGGTGCACCAGGAGAGCGACGTGGTTCCGGAGAACGTTGATGCGATAAGGGCCATGTTTGAACTCGCTGAGAAGTGGGAGAGCATAAAGAAGACGAACGAGAGTTTGGGGATTCTGAAGTGATCAAAACTTTTCAGGAAGAACCTTTATTCCCTTTCTTTTTGCTAGGTTTCTGAGCTTTCTATCGAATGTGGCGAGTGTTCCCCTCTCCAGCGCGTGAAGTAGAACCACCACATCGTTGAACCGGGATAGTGAGATTTTCTCCCCAACCAGCAGGTTTAGAGCATTCTCAATGGTTTCGGGGCTTTCACTCAGTCCTCTGAACCTCGGGTCTTCGGTGTACCCTCTAAGAGACTCCAGTGCATCCTTGGCTGAAAAACCGTTGTTTTTGAAGAACCACACGTACTCCTGCATGACTATTGCCGGAACGTACCATCTGTCCAAGGACTCAAGCACGTTCTCCGCTTCACTATGGAACTCGGTATCTTCAAAGGTGTCGTAGATGAGAACGTTAGTGTCTATGACCCCATGCATTCTTCCATGCCCTCCCCGATGGACTCCTCTATCTCCTCCGGAGTGATGTTCCTGCCAAGTTTAAGGCGCTTTCTCCTTCTCTTAAGCCTTTGAATCACTATCTTATCCCCCTCGAGGTTAACCTCAAGGAGTTCCCCCTCCTTTATTCCTAGTGCCTTCCGGATCTCACCGGGAATCGTTATCTGGTAGTTTCGTGTTACTTTGGTGATGCTCATAGTAGGCCCACCTTAGTAGTAGGTTTGTTTCCCTACTATATTAAGGTTACGGGGACGTTAGAGGCCGAGCTTCATTCTCACCTCTTCCGCGCTCAGTCCTTTAACCAGTAAATCCTTCTCCCTGTTCGTCTCGCCCTTCACTATCTCAACCTCCGCCCCGAGGAGCTTCGAAAAGAACTTTACAACCTCCTTGTTCGCCTTCCCCTCGACGGGC
>JALVUT010000461.1 GCA_027035445.1 Thermococcus sp. | reverse complement strand
CCACTACGGATTTCGTGGTTGTCAGAGACGGAAAACCTGTTATCGTGGAAAACATGAGCATTGCTGGCATGAAAACGCTGATAAGGTGTGTTGATTCGTTTTCAATTCCGTTTGGAGGAGATTCAGTAGTTGAGAGTTTCATAAAGCCGGAAAGGAGGGGGGTTTCAGCAGCGTTTGGAGGTGAGAACTTCACACTCACAGACTCCCTTAACTGCTGTGGATGTGAGATAGGTGATTTCAGTAAATCCAGAGAACTGTGCCGGTCAAGAGGGATTGCTGAGAAAGCAATTCAGGATTACACGGCAATGGTCGTGAACGCCATAAGTCACGAGAAAAAGGTGGACAAGGTAGTTGTGACAGGGTACCTCGCCAGATACCTAGCCCCGTACATAGAGGAGCTGTGCGGAAAAGAGTGCATAGTGCCCGAACACAGCGAAGCTGTTAACGCAGTTGGAGTTGCTGTTTCCAGAATAAGCTTAACTCTCTACGCGAGGTTTGACACTGCAAAGAGGAGAGCTGTATTCAACGGAGTGATTGAAGAGTATGGGGGCAGAGATGATGACGATTACCTGATTGAACTCGCAAAAGAGAGAGTCATCGACATGGCACTCTCGCAGGGAGCGATGGAGGAGGACGTTAAAGATGTTAAGCTCGTTTACTTCAACTCCTACAACGTCATCAGAGGTGGGGTTGAGAAGGGAAGAATTGCCGACATCGTCGTGCAGATTGAACCGGGAATCAGCTCTGAATTTAAATAACAGGGCATCAGCCAAGAAAACCCCTCGCTCTTGCAGCCTGAAGAATTTTTTCGTTGAGGGTCGAAATCCTGTTGCTTTTGAGTGCTTCGTAAACCTCCTCTGCAAGCTCAAAGTCTCCTGCTTCGAAACCGAATTCCTCCAGCCTCCTGTAGTCGTAAACTTTTTCGAGTTTCAGCTTTCTGCAAACCTTTTTGCTGAAAAACTTCAGGGCAAAGTTCAGCTCTTCCCTGTACCTTTCTGCAACAACTCCAAGCTCCCTGTCTCCAAGTCCTCCAAGGCCGATAATCTCCGGAGGCAGGCCAATGGAGTAAAGAGAACAGCAGAAAGGTATTGCTCTCGGTAGCTG
>JALVUT010000460.1 GCA_027035445.1 Thermococcus sp. | reverse complement strand
CCTGTATCTGTGTTGCATCGAGTGTACCTTGGTTGGTCACTGTGATATCGAAAGTCACATCCGCGCCGAGCATGATCGGTGTCACTGTAGCTGCATTAAGTGTTTTTATTAAGGCGAGGTCGAAGGTCTGTCCAATATGAATCACTTCTGGATCATAATCATCACTGCCGTCTGTGGCTGCAGTATCATCATTGAGTGGATCTGGTGTGGTACCATCCTCGCTATTTGGTGTGGAGTCTACATCCTTGGCTGGATTACCGTCTCCATCAAGTGCACTTGCAACTTCTGCATTGTTCGTGATGCTTGTGCCTTGGAAGGCACTGTCAACTGTCATAGTCACGCTCACAGTTGTACTCGCACCAGCTGCCAGTGCTGCAATTGGTGTATTGAGTGTCGCTACGCCTGCATTGGCTGTCCAGTTTGGATCATTGAGTGTCAACCCTGTAGGGATATACTCATTGACCTGTATCTGTGTTGCATCGAGTGTACCTTGGTTGGTCACTGTGATATCGAAAGTCACATCCGCGCCGAGCATGATCGGTGTCACTGTAGCTGCATTAAGTGTTTTTATTAAGGCGAGGTCGAAGGTTGCGTTGATCCCCATATCCCAAGTCGGATCATTCTCTCCTGCATCAAGAGTTGTGATGATCGTTTTGCCTGTGGCGGTATCTGCGTCAGAGTCTTTAGTGTCATCGCCACCTTGATCCTTATCAGAGACTACATAGCCTGCAGGCAGTGTACCTAGATCAAACTCTACTTGGTAGTCTCCTGGCTCCAGATCAGTGAAGCTGTAGTGACCATTATTATCTGTGGTGGTAGTTACTTTATTGCCATCACTGTCAATCAACTTGACAGTAACACCCTCCACACCACTCTCACCATTATTTTGGATACCATCATAGTTATCATCAAACCAAACAGTATCGCCTATAGAAGCTGGCTCCTCTTCTACGAAGTCATTCTTCTTGTCTTCTTCACCGGCATCTACATGTCCTGCGATGGAGTTAACAGTACCGTTATCTGGTTTATCATCATCTGATCCACCTTCATCTTCTTTTACATCATCAAGTCCTGCTGGTTGTGTTTCAACAACAACATAGTCACC
>JALVUT010000459.1 GCA_027035445.1 Thermococcus sp. | reverse complement strand
GGAGTAAACCTAGACGAGCTCAAGGATGCCATCTACGACCTCGCAGGAATAATACGCATCTTCACCAAGAGCCCAGGAGAGGAGCCGGCTTACCCACCGATAGCCATGAAGAAAGGCTCCACAGTTATCGACGTCGCCAAGAAGATCCACAAGGAGTTCTCAAGGAACTTCCGCTACGCCCGAGTCTGGGGTAAAAGCGTCAAGTTTCCGGGCCAGAGGGTTGGAGCGGACCACGTTCTGGAAGATGGAGACGTAGTGGAGATTCATATCAGATGAACCGTCGTTCCCTCCTTTACTCCCTCTTCCTATGCCCAAGGGACCCCCACAGGAAGGGCAGGGAATCAAGCTCATGAGTCTTGAACCTTTGGTTTTAAACCATTTCTGATCAACTTAATATTTATAAACATCAGTGTATAAGAAAGGGCGCCTGTTGTAAAATCTTCGAGGTGGGAGCATGAGACCGCTCGACCTGACCGAGAAGGATCCTTCTAAGAAAGTCACGATTTATTTTGAAGGAAAGGCCTACGAGGCCTACGAAGGCGAGAAGTTCCCTGTTGCGATGCTCGCCAACGGCGTTTACTGGCTCACGGTAAGCACCGAAGGGAGGCACCGCGGTGCCTTCACCTTCGGCCCGGTTTCAGTTACCGTAAACGGTATCAAGAACGTCAACGGCAGGAAGCTCGTGGTCAAGGACGGTATGAAGATTGAGAGGCAGCGCTACGACGAGTTCCAGGAGCAGGTAAAAATTGACAAGAGTAAGCCTGTTCTCCGCTATGTCGTCGATGTCGCCGTTATAGGCGCCGGTCCGGCCGGCCTTGGTGCCGTCGAGGAGCTAGGCGAAAAGTTGAGCGTTGCGCTCATCGAGGAAAAAGGCTGGCTCGGTGGCGACATGTGGCTTAAGGGCGTTGAGCAGGAGGGTTTTGGAAACCCAAGAGGGGCCATAGAGAGACTCACCGATTTCCATGAGAACGTTAGGCTTTTTCTCAAGACGACGGTCCTCGGAGTCTTTGACAAGGGCGAGTACTTCCTCGTTCCCGCCGTCAGGAACGACCAGCTGATAGAGTTCATGGCCAGGCGCGTTGTTCTGGCTACGGGCGCCGTTGACAGTATAATGCTCCTCGAGAACAACGATTACCCTGGAGTTTTCAGGAGGGGGGATGCACTCGAGGCCATCAACGTCTGGGGGGTTGCTCCCGGAAAGAAAGTCGCCGTTGTCGGTGCGTTCCCGGAGGAAGTAACGGCAGAGCTGGACCGCTGGGGCATAGAGTACGTCGTGGTTTCAAATCCGAGGCGCGTCGAAGGGAACGAGGGGGTTGAGCGCCTCATCGATGGGAACGGCAACGTCTACGAGGTCGACGCACTCATAATGGCCGACGGCAGGGTTCCCGACATAAACCCCGTAACCCAGGCCGGAGGGAAGGTCCGCTTCAAGCGCGGCTACTACACACCTGCTCTCGATGGGCAGCACAGGATAAGGAACGGCATCTACGTCGCCGGAAGCGCCGTTAGCATAAAGCCGCACTACGCGAACTACCTTGAGGGAAAGCTCGTTGGGGCACACATCCTCAAGGAGTTCGGCCACGATGTCGAGCCCTGTATATACGAGGAGAAACTCATGGAGTACGAGCCCGTGGCAAGGCCGCCCGCCAGGGTTCCGCTAGACGGCTTCAACGGAGAGGACGTGCAGATATGCGGATGCGGCGTCACCCTAGGAAAGGTTGATGACATTGTCAAGAGCGGCATAACCGACCTGCAGATAATCAAGCGCCTGACGCACCTCGCGATGGGCTTCTGCCAGGGACGCTTCTGCCTCTTCAACGGGGCTCTGCTTGTGTCCCAGAGGAGTGGAACGCCGATGGACAGGCTCGACATACCTATCGCGAGGCCGCCCATAAAGAACGTCAGAATGAAAGTTGTCGCCGGGAGGGAATGAAGATGTCGACGAGGGAGCTTCCGGAAAAGAGTGAGATAACGGTCATCGGCGGTGGAATAGTCGGTGTCACCATAGCCCATGAGCTTGCAAAGCGCGGGGAAGACGTTACGGTCATAGAAAAGCGCTTCATAGGTTCCGGTTCAACCTTCCGCTGTGGAACCGGAATAAGGCAGCAGTTCGGGGATGAGGCGAACGTTCAGGTTATGAAACGCTCCGTCGAGCTGTGGAAGCGCTATAGTGAGGAATACGGCTTCCCCTTCAGTCAGACCGGCTACCTCTTCCTGCTCTACGACGACGATGAGGTCGAGGAGTTCAAGAGGAACATAGCGATACAGAACAGGTTTGGTTTGCCAACAATACTCATAACCCCTGAGGAGGCGAGGGAGATAGTTCCCCTCCTCGACATCAGCGAGGTTGTGGCAGCCTCCTGGAACCCGACCGACGGAAAGGCGGATCCCTTCCACTCAACTGCGGCCTTTGCCCTGCACGCCGAGAAGTTCGGGGCTAAGCTTGTGGAGTACACCGAAGTGAAGGACTTCATCATAGAAAACGGCGAGATAAAGGGCCTCAAGACGAGCCGGGGAGTTATAAGAACCGGCATAGTAATCAACGCCACCAACGCGTGGGCCAAGCTCATCAACGCGATGGCGGGGATAAGGACGAGGATACCGATAGAGCCGTACAAGCACCAGGCCGTCATCACACAGCCCATAAAAAAAGGCTCCATTAACCCGATGGTTATCTCCTTCAAGTACGGACATGCGTACCTCACCCAGACGGCCCACGGTGGGGTGATCGGGGGAGTGGGCTACGAGCTCGGCCCGACCTACGACTTGAACCCGACCTACGAGTTCATGCGCGAGGTGAGCTATTACTTCACCAGGATAATCCCTGCATTGAGGGAACTCCTCATACTGAGGACGTGGGCCGGTTACTACGCGAAGACGCCCGACAGCAACCCTGTAATAGGAAAGATCGAGGAGCTGGGCGACTACTACATCGCAGCTGGATTTTCAGGCCACGGCTTCATGCTCGCGCCGGCTGTGGCAGAGATGATCGCCGATCTGGTAACGAAGGGCAGAACCGACCTTCCGGCATGGTGGTACGACCCTTACCGCTTCAAGCGTGGTGAACTCCGTGGTCAAGCCCTTCAGATGGGATGAAAGATGTTTTTCTATTCTTTTTTCGCGTTTTTTCGTTTTTAACCAAAGGTGGACAACGTTTTTATGAAAAAATCCTCATAAACCTCCTCCTCAAGCTTACACAGGTGAAAGGAAATGCGCCTCAATGAACATCCTGTTCTAACGTTTGAGCGCGGCAGGAAGGTCACGATATACTTTGAGGGGCAACCCATAGAGGCCTACGAGGGTGAAACCATAGCCATGGCGTTGCATGCAGCGGGGGTTAGGGTCTTAAGCTACAGCGGTGAAAAGCATAGACCCAGGGGCCTTTTCTGTGCCATCGGGAAGTGCTCCTCCTGTCTGGTGAAGGTGAACGGCATCCCGAACGTTCGTTCGTGCATAACCCTCGTCGAGAACGGCATGAGAGTAGAGATGCAGAGGGGCAAGGAGGAGCTTCCAAAGACTACAAAACCACCGACATGGAAGAACGCTCCCCGCTATGAGGCAGACGTCCTAGTCATCGGCGGCGGACCGGCCGGACTTATGGCGGCCATAAACGCGGCCGATGCCGGCGCGAGTGTCATTCTGCTGGACGAGCAGCCCATGCTCGGCGGCCAGCTCGTGAAGCAGACCCACAAGTTCTTTGGAAAGAGGGAGCAGTTCGCCGGAGTTAGAGGGGTTAAAATAGCCAAAATCCTCGAAGAGGAGGTTAAAAAGAGAGAGGGGATACGGCTCTTCTTAGAAACCTCTGCCGTTGGCATCTTCCAGGAGGGTGACGAGAAGCTTGTCACCGCCGTTAGGAGGAATACCGAACTCATAGAGTTCACCGGGAAGAGCCTCGTCGTTGCAACGGGAGCCATGGAAAAGATGATACCCTTCGAGAACAACGACCTGCCCGGAATCTACGGCGCCGGGGCAATACAGACCCTCATGAACACCTACGGTGTTAAGCCCGGCAACCGCATCCTGATAGTCGGTGCCGGAAACGTAGGACTAATTCTGGCGTACCAGCTCGTCCAGACAGGGGTGGACGTGAAGGCCATAGTCGAGGCGATGCCCAGAGTTGGAGGCTACTTCGTCCACGCGGCCAAGGTGAGACGCCTCGGAATCCCAATCCTCACAAGGCACACGATTCTGCGTGCCGAGGGGAAGGAGAAGGTCGAGAGGGCGTTTGTGGCCAAGCTCGACGATAACTGGAGGCCGATTCCGGGGACGGAGAGGGTCTTTGACGTCGATGTCATAGCCCTTGCCGTTGGTTTGAGGCCAAGCATAGAGCTCCTCCACCAGGCGGGCTGTCAGATAAGGTACGTCCGCGAGCTGAGCGGGCACGTGGCGGTAAGGGACGACAGGATGGAGACGACCGTCCAAGGAATCTTCGTTGCCGGCGACTCAGCAGGAATAGAGGAAGCGACAACGGCGATGCTTGAGGGGAAGATAGCTGGCATAGCGGCCGCATTGAAAGCAGGTGTGGCATCGCCAGAGTGGCTCAACGAGATAAGGAAGGCCCAGCACGACCTCGACGAGTTCCGCTCAGGGCCGTTCGGAAGGCACATACTGGAGGGCATAAAGAAGGCCATGGCCGGGACATCCGAGGGGGTGGAAGGATGAAGGTTGCACGTGGACACACACTACCCACTTTCAGAGTTTGCACTTTTCCGCCAGCGCTTTCGTCAGAAAGGGCTGTGGAGGCGAGAGGATGAGCGGGATACCTGGATACCTTAAAAAGGGCTACATAACACCTGATGAACTCTTCGGGATAATCCCAAAGCCGAGCGAAGAGAGGCTCCGCCGGAAGCCCGTTGCAGTCCCGGAGTGCCCCCAGGAAATCCCCTGTGCTCCGTGCCGGGAGATCTGCCCTGTGAATGCCATCGACATGCCCACACCCAACGACCTTCCCAGGGTGAACTACGAGGAGTGCATAGGCTGTTCCCTCTGCGTCCAGATATGTCCCGGGCTGGCCTTCTTCATGGTTCAGTACGTTGGGGACAGGGCGAGGATAACAATGCCCCATGAACTCCTGCCCGTCCCGAGGAGAGGCGACGAGGTGATACTTCTTAACCGCGTTGGCGAAGCCGTTGGGAGGGGGAAAGTTACCCTCGTCATCCCACGAGAGAAGAGCCTTGGAGATACGGCCGTTGTGACCGTGGAGGTGCCGATAGAGCTGGCGTGGGAGGTCAGGGCAATTAAAGTGCCGGGGGATGGTGAAAATGACTGAGAACACCGACAATCCAAGGGGAAGGATAATAATCTGCCGCTGCAACGACGTCACGCAGAAGGAGATAGAGGACTTAATAGATCAGGGAATCACGGATATCGAGGAGATTAAAAGGCTGACGCGCATTGGAATGGGTCCTTGTCAGGGGAGGACCTGCATACCCTTAGTTATTGGTATAATAGCGAGGAAGACCGGCAAGAAACCGGATGAGATTCCAGTTCCAGCCACGCGCGTCCCGGTGAGGCCGGTTATGATGGGAGTGCTCGCGGGGGAGATGG
>JALVUT010000458.1 GCA_027035445.1 Thermococcus sp. | reverse complement strand
ACGCCCTCATCCTTGAGGGTCTGCCAATGACCCAGAGTATCTATGGTCTCATCACCCTGTTCCTGATACTGCTGAGCGCCGGCATCATCGGCGGCGGCTTTAAGTTCACCGCCAGCACTCCGGACAACATAGTTAAGAGTGCAATCCTTCTCGGTGCCGGCCTCACCGTGGGTCTCACCGGTCTCTCGGCAATCCCGCAGGGTGTCATAGCCAGTGCCGGAATAGGCGCCGTTGCCAAGAACCCGAAGACCTTCACCCAGGGTATTATCTTCGCCGCCATGGCCGAGACGATGGCCATCTTTGGTCTCGTCGGTGCACTTATCATGATAGCCACTGGAGTCGGCCTCTGAGCCCTTCAACTTTCCTTGTCTTAAAGGGGGAATAGAGATGGAAGGAGCAGAGCGTATAATCCAGGAGATCAACAGAGAAGCGGAGCAAAAAATCCAGTATACGCTTAAGAAAGCCCAGGAAGAGGCCGAGAAGATCAAGGGGGAGGCGAAGAAAAGGGCCGAGGCCAGGGCTGAGTGGATACTCAGGAAAGCCCAAACGCAGGCGGAGATAGAGAGACAGCGCATAGTAGCCGGTGCCAAGCTTGAAGTAAGGAAAAAGCGCCTTGAGGTTCAGGAGGAACTCATCCAAAAGGTCATTAACGCCCTCCACGAGAGGCTCTCCCAGCTTCCAGATGGGGAGTACTTTTCGATGCTCGTTGACCTGACTTCGGAGGCGGTTAACGAGCTCAAGACCCCCAGGGTCGTTATTCTGTCCAACGAGAGGACCCTCAGGTTATTGGACGACAGGAGAGACGAGTTCGTGGAGGCACTGGCCGGGAAGACCGGGAGGACTGTGGAGCTTCAGCTCGGTGAACCCGTTGGCACCATAGGTGGCGTGATCGTTGAGAGTGAGGATGGCAGTGTCAGGGTCGACAACACATTTGAGGCGAGGATGGAAAGGTTCGAGAGCGACCTCAGAGCCCGTATCGCCAAGTCTCTGTTTGGGTGAGGAGTGATGGGAGCGGGAGCGATAACCGGAATCCTTGACACGACACTTGCACTCGTGTTCACCTGGGTGGTGTACAAGACCGGCACTTACATATACAAGTACACCCCGTACTCGTATCCTAACGCAAGGATAAACGCGATGGAGGCCAAGCTCCTCACCGGGCAGAGGTTCAACGAGCTCGCGGAGAGCAGGACCCTGAACAACTTCGTCGTCAGCCTTGAGGATACCGATTACAGGGAATATCTGAGTGACGTTTCGGAGTACAGCCTTGAGGAGGTTGAGAAGGGACTTGAGAGAGCCCTAGCCGGAACCTACACCCTGATGTTTGATGTCCTGCCCAAGAGGGTTGGCCCCTTCTTCAGGCTCCTCCTTGAGGCGTGGGACATCAGGAACATTGCCAGCGTCGTTAAGGCCAAGAACTTGGGGGAGTCCGCAAGCGACTACATCATAGAACTAGGGACCATGGTTCCCAAGGTAAAGGCGATGGCCGAGGCCAAGAGCATGGAGGAGATACTCGTGATCCTGGAGGGTACCCCCTACGAGGAACCCTATCAAAAGTTGCTGCTTGGCGAGCTCAGCCTCCAGGGGTTTGAGACGGAGCTGTACAGGATGCACTACTCAAAGCTCCTTGATTACGCCCTCTCAAGAAAAGGGGAGGAGAGAACAATCCTGGGGGAGTTCGTGAGGATTAAGGTGGACAAGCTTAACATCCTGACGGTTTTAAGGGCAAAATCAGCCCACATGTCAGCTGAGGAGATAAGGCCCCTCCTCATAAAAGGAGGGACCTTAAAGCTTGATCCGATGCTCCATGTTGAGGATCTTGGCATGGCCCTTGCGGAGCTGGACGGGACGAGGTATGGCCCTGTAATACGTGACGTCAGGGAGGAAGTTGAGAAGGACCTCAGCGTGCTGGAGAAGGCACTCGAAGATCATATTGTAGCCCGTATGGGCGAACTTACAAGGTTCTATCCCCTAAGCGTCGCTACCCCGCTCAACTACATCGTGCGGAAGGATCGGGAGGTCAGAAAGCTCAGGGCTATCGCAAAGCTGATCAACGATGGGGTACCACCGGAGAGAATAAAGGAGATCGTGGGTGGTGTTGCATGAAAATCGCGGTGCTTGGCGATCGGGACACGGCCCTGGGTTTTAGGCTGGCCGGAGCCCACGAGGTTTATCCCTTTGATACAGATTCACTTGAGCTTGAAAGGCTCAGAAACAAGATTGACGAGTTAATTGGAAGGGAGGACATCGGAATCATACTCATAACGGAGGGGCTGGCTCAGCGGATTGAGATACCCGACGTTACGTTCCCAATCATTCTTCAAGTGCCGGACAGATCCGGTACGAACTACGGGGAAGAAAGCATTAAGGGGATAGTTAGAAGGGCAATTGGTGTTGAGCTTAAGAGGTGAAGAAGGATGGGGAGGATAATTAGAGTTACCGGTCCGCTGGTTGTTGCGGACGAAATGAGAGGTTCCAAGATGTACGAGCTTGTCCGCGTTGGCAAGATGGGACTCATAGGAGAAATAATCCGTCTTGAGGGTGACAGGGCGGTCATTCAGGTCTATGAGGAGACCGCGGGAATAAGGCCGGGTGAACCAGTTGAGGGAACCGGTGCCTCCCTCAGTGTCGAGCTAGGTCCGGGACTGCTCACCGCAATGTACGATGGCATTCAAAGACCCCTTGAGGTTCTCAGGAAGAAAAGCGGAGACTTCATAGCGAGGGGTCTTACCGCCCCGGCCCTGCCGAGGGACAAGAAATGGCACTTCACACCGAGGGTTAGAGTCGGGGACAGGATAAACGGCGGGGACATCCTCGGTGTCGTTCCGGAAACAAGCATCATCGAGCACAGGGTTATGGTTCCGCCGGGAATAGAAGGGGAGATAGTTGAAATAGCAGGTGAAGGAGATTACAGCATTGAGGAAGTCATAGCGAAAGTTAAAACCCCTTCAGGGGATATCAGGGAAATTAAAATGTATCAGAGGTGGCCGGTCAGAAAGAAGAGGCCCTACAAGAACAAGCTCCCACCGGAGGTTCCACTCATCACCGGTCAGAGAACCATCGATACGTTCTTCAGCCAGGCCAAGGGTGGCACCGCGGCCATTCCCGGCCCGTTCGGTTCAGGAAAAACAGTCACCCAGCATCAGCTGGCCAAGTGGAGCGATGCTAGGGTTGTCGTCTACATAGGGTGTGGCGAGCGCGGAAACGAGATGACGGATGTCCTTGAGGAGTTCCCGAAGCTCAAGGACCCGAAGACCGGAAAGCCACTCATGGAGAGGACGGTCCTCATAGCCAACACCTCGAACATGCCGGTCGCTGCGCGTGAGGCTTCCATCTACACTGGAATAACCATAGCGGAGTACTTCCGTGACCAAGGCTACGACGTTGCCCTCATGGCCGACTCAACGAGCAGGTGGGCCGAGGCACTCCGTGAGATTTCGGGTCGTCTTGAGGAGATGCCCGGTGAGGAAGGGTACCCTGCCTACCTCGCGAGCAAGATAGCCGAGTTCTACGAGAGGGCCGGCCGCGTTCTCACCCTGGGAAGTGACAATAGGATTGGAAGCGTTTCGGTCATCGGCGCGGTCTCGCCGCCCGGTGGTGACTTCAGCGAGCCCGTCGTCCAGAACACCCTCCGTGTCGTCAAGGTCTTCTGGGCCCTCGATGCTGATTTGGCAAGGAGGAGGCACTTCCCGGCCATCAACTGGCTCAGGAGCTACTCACTCTACCTGGATGCAATCCAGGGTTGGTGGCACAAAAACGTCGACCCGGAGTGGAGGAAGATGCGTGACCGGGCCCTGGCTCTCCTTCAGAAGGAGGCCGAGCTCCAGGAGATAGTCCGTATTGTCGGCCCCGACGCTCTCCCGGACAGGGAGAAGGCAGTGCTCATAGTCACCAGGATGATACGTGAGGACTACCTCCAGCAGGACGCCTTTGACGAGGTCGATACATACTGCCCGCCAAAGAAGCAGGTAACCATGATGCGTGTTATACTCAACTTCTACGAGAAGACCATGGAGGCCATTGACCGCGGTGTCCCTGTGGAGGAGATAGCCAAGCTTCCAGTGAGGGAGAAGATAGGTCGTATGAAGTACAAGCCCGAGATTGAGGATGTTAAGGTGCTCATAGATGAGACCAACGCTCAATTTGAAGAGCTCTCTAAGAGGTACGGGGGTTGAAAAATGCCGGGAATGGAATACTCAACCGTTAGCAAGATTTACGGACCTCTCATGATTGTCCAGGGCGTCAGGGGCGTTGCCTACAGTGAGGTCGTTGAGATTGAGACCACCGGCGGTGAGAAAAGAAAGGGACAGGTTCTCGAGGCCAGACAGGATATGGCCATCGTCCAGGTCTTCGAGGGCACGAGGGATCTCGACGTCAAAACAACGCGTGTCCGCTTCACCGGCGAGACCCTTAAGGTGCCCGTTTCGATGGATATGCTTGGTAGGGTCTTCAACGGCATTGGCAGACCCATCGATGGTGGCCCGGAGATCATTCCGGAGGACAGACGCGATGTCCATGGTGCCCCCCTCAATCCCGTCGCGAGGGCCTATCCAAGGGACTTCATCCAGACAGGTATCTCAGCCCTGGACGGGATGAACACCCTCATTCGCGGTCAGAAGCTCCCGATATTCAGCGGTTCAGGTCTTCCCCACAATATGCTCGCCGCTCAGATAGCCAGGCAGGCAAAGGTCCTTGGCGAGGAAGAGCAGTTTGCCGTTGTCTTCACTGCAATGGGCATCACCTATGAGGAGGCCAACTTCTTCAAAAAGAGCTTTGAGGAGACCGGGGCAATAGAGAGGGCAGTCCTCTTCCTCAACCTTGCCGATGACCCGGCAATCGAGCGTATCATCACACCCCGCATGGCTTTGACGGTTGCCGAGTACCTCGCCTACGACCACGACATGCAGGTTTTGGTTATCCTCACCGATATGACCAACTACGCGGAAGCGCTCCGTGAGATCTCGGCGGCAAGGGAAGAGGTTCCAGGCAGGAGAGGTTATCCCGGTTACATGTACACTGACCTTGCTACAATCTATGAGCGTGCGGGCCGTGTCAGGGGCAGGAAAGGCTCAATAACACAGGTGCCCATCCTGACGATGCCTGACGACGACATCACCCACCCGATTCCAGATTTAACCGGCTACATCACCGAAGGGCAGATAGTTCTCAGCAGGGAACTGCACAGGAAGGGCGTCTACCCACCTATCGATGTCCTTCCGAGCCTGAGCCGTCTGATGAAGGACGGTATCGGAAAGGGAATGACGAGAGAGGACCACCCACAGCTAAGCCAGCAGCTCTACGCGGCCTACGCCGAAGGCAGATCCCTCAGGGATCTAGTCGCCGTCGTCGGTGAGGAAGCATTGAGTGAGACCGACAGGAAGTACCTCAAGTTTGCTGACCGCTTTGAGAGGGAGTTCGTCACCCAGAGATACGACGAGGACAGGAGCATCGAGGAAACCCTTGACCTCGGCTGGGAACTCCTTACCGAGCTTCCGGAGAGCGAGCTCAAGCGCGTCAGGAAGGAGTACATCCTCAGGTACCATCCGAAGTACAGGA
>JALVUT010000457.1 GCA_027035445.1 Thermococcus sp. | reverse complement strand
GCTTTATGGGAAAGTTCTTCAGGCCTTTGAGTATCGCTGCGCCGAGCTTCGACCTGTTTGGGTTCCATATCCGGTACTCCTCTCCCTCGGCTTTGATGGTTCTCTCGCCGTAGACCTTCTGACCGGGAACGAGGTTTTTGGTTGCTATCTTCTCGCTCCCGTCCTCATCGATGAAGACGTAAACGCCCGGAAACGTGCCCTTCTTAACCCTCATCTCGATCACCTCCTGCCACCTTTGGACTTCTTCCTTTTCTTGGCTTTCCTATCTTTCCCGCCTTTCTCACTCTTCTTGCCTTTGAACTTCTCCTTCTTCTCGGACTTCCTGCCTTTCTCGCCCTTCCCCTTTTTCCTGCCTTTAACCTTCTCCTTCTTTTTCTTCTCCGGTTTGACCTTCCTCTTTGGTGGGCTGGGGTACTTGCCCTTTATCTCCTGGATGCGCTGCTCAACCTCCTGCTTTAGCTCCTCCGCTATGTACTCACCCGAGAAGTAGTCAACGCGCGCCGCTATCGCGAGCTTCCCCGCCAGGGCCCTGGCGACCTTACCCCTCTGCCACCATGGTGAGCGGTTTATCGCAGGATACTGGAAGATGATGCCATGTTTTGGAGGTTTGGCACCACTTCTGAGGTGTCGGAAGAGAGCCTTCTCTGCCCCCAGAACCTGGACTGTTGAGGCTGGCATCGTCGCCAGCTCTTTCAGACCTCCCGCGAGGCTTATCAGCCTGGCACCGAGTTTCGCCCCCACGAGGGCCTTGAGGTTTGGAGCGACGTCATCCATCGCCACCTCTAGATAATCCTCAATCTCCTTCCTGAGGCCGTAGAGGTTGTCTATCTCGTTGGCAAGTTTCTGGATTATGACCATATCAAATTTGCCCAATGGGGCGCCCATCGAAGTTCTGGCAGCGTTTGCAATCTTCTCGGCCTTCACTTCGCTGAAGCCTGCTTTTATAAGTCTCTCCTTTGTTGTGTTGTTTCTCTCACCTACACCCTTGACGAACGTCACGTACTGCTCGTGCTTCGGAAGGAGCTCGTCGAGCTCAGGAAAGTGAAGTCCGTACCACTCCCTGAGGCGTGATATGAGGAGGTTGTTGACTTTGTCTATATCATCAAGTGCC
>JALVUT010000456.1 GCA_027035445.1 Thermococcus sp. | reverse complement strand
CTCAAGGCCGCCCTTTAGGATGAAGGGGGCTATAATAAAATCCTTTAGAACTAGGAACCCGATCACCACGGCAACAATGGGGAGGGGGACTTTAACCCCGAATCCCGGCAGTACCAGCAGAAGGAAAAACCCCGCTATCACTTCATCCGCCGCGAGAACCAGAAGCTTGAGAAACCGTGAAGGTCTCACCCCCGTCCCTCCAGCAGGCGCCAGTAGGGGTTGAGTTCTAGGATGCTCCACCATCTTTTAAGTTCCCCTCTGGCGTCCCTGTAGTCCGGGTAAAACTTCCCAACGAGGCTCCAGAATGTCCCTGAGTGGTTCATATACTTGAGGTGTGCCAGCTCGTGGATGACCACGTACCTCCTCAGATCAGGAGGGACGGCTATGAGACGGATGTTGAAGCTGAGGTTTCCGTGCGGCGAGCAGCTACCCCATCTGCTCTTTTGATGTCTGATGTAAACCTTCCCGGGCTGAACCCCCATCCTCTCCGAGTACTCAACCACCATGGGAAGAATCCCTCTCCGCAACATCCTCCTGAGGAGGGAGACCAGTTCCTCGCCCACAGGTGGCATCACAACCGTCCTGAACATCTCATGAACTTTGGCCCTCCTGCCGCGGATCACCCCATAGAACTCGCCGTTGATGGGGAAACCAGACTCCGCCACTTCACGGAGGTTTTCTATCTCAGCCAGCTTGCCTTCAAGCCAACACCTGTGCCTCTCAACAAGTTCCCCGACATTGAAACTCTCCGGGGCAGTGATCACTACGGTTCCATCAGGTTTCACTTCAATGCGGGCATACTTCACAGGCCGGCGCCTGACCTTCAGCTCCATGCCATCACCTTTTAAGGAGGATTACGAAAAAGTCCTTATGAAGGTTCGGGTTGTAGGGAAGAGAGTAAAGAGCCTCTACACCCGTTCAAGAATCCCTGGTGTCAAGTGGACGGTTAACCAGTACGTTGGCTGCAGCTTTGCGTGCGAGTACTGTTACGCCAGATTCCTGACAAGGTGGAGAGACTATGAAAATTGGGGATCCTGGGTTGAGGTGAAGACCAACGCGCCGGAGCTGGCAAGGAAGCACGTTAAGGGCAGCGTGGTAATGTCAACCGTTAGCGACCCCTATCAGCCGATAGAGGCTGAGCTGAAGCTTACCAGACGGGTTCTCCGTTACATGGACAAGAGGAACGAGCTCTCGATCCTCACCAAATCACCGCTCGTAACGAGGGACATTGACCTCTTCAAGCTCTTCAGGTCGATAGAGGTCGGGCTGACGATAAACGGCTTCACAGGAAGGGAGAAGAGGCTCTTTGAACCGCTGACGCCGGTCCACGAGGCGAGGGTGAGCGCCCTTAAGGAGCTCCACGATGCTGGCCTTAGGACGTACGTCTTCGTAAGTCCTATAGTACCTGGTGTGACGGACGTTTCTGAGATAGTCCGGACAACGAGGGGTCTCGCTGACTACTACTTCTTCGAGGTTCTGAACCTCAGGGCGACAGGGAGGGACTTCAGGAAGCTTCTGATGAAAGAATACCCCGAAAGCTACAAGATTCTGATCGACGAGAATGAATTCGAAGATTTCGTTCTCAGGCTCAGAGAAGAGGTAAGGAACCTTAACATCAAAACTGAGGGAATAGAGACCCACCACGAGGGATGGAAGATTGTGAGCCCCTGAACAGTATGAACTCCGAAAGCGGCGGACATGCTTATACTACCAGTATAACAATAGTGGTTCCCAGCACCTAAAGACACGGCGATTAAAATAACCGACATAACGTTGAGAGCTTCGGATAAATACGGCCATCTATGCAATTAATTTAAAATGAGGAACGACCAGAAAGTATATATACTTTTAGTATATAGAATGGGATGCAGATTGCCAACGAGGTGCTGGCCATGAGGAAAGGCTTTGCAGTTTTGGTTATTGGAGTAGTGGTTATGGCTATCGTCGCAAGCGGCTGCATCGGTGGAGGAGCTGGCTCCCAGACTAGTACCTCCCCTACCCAGACTAGTACCTCCCCCACACCGACCAGTACAAAACTTCAGGGAAAGATAGTGTTCGCAGTCGGCGGTGCTCCGGACGAAATCGCATACTGGAAGACCGTTATCTCAACATTTGAAAAGGAGCATCCAGGTGTCACTGTCCAGCTTGAGAGACTGCCTGCGGTGACAGGAAAGAGAAGGCTTGAGCTTGCTAACGCCCTGAGGGCAAAGTCCAGTACACCGGATGTCTTCACAATGGACGTTGCATGGCTTGGCCAGTTCATAGCCTCCGGATGGCTCCAGCCGCTTGATCCTTACGTACAGAAGGATCATTACGACCTGAGCGTCTTCTTCCAGAGCGTTCTGAATTTGGCCGACAAGCAGAACGGAAAACTCTGGGCCCTCCCGGTGTACATTGACGCCGGTCTGCTTTACTACAGGAAAGATCTCCTCAAGAAGTACGGCTACAGCAAACCGCCCGAAACCTGGGAGCAGCTCGTTCAGATGGCCCAGAAGATTCAGCAGGGCGAGAGGAAGAGCAATCCAAACTTCTGGGGTTTTGTGTGGCAGGGCAAACAGTACGAGGGACTCGTCTGTGATTTCCTAGAGTATGTTTACAGCAACGGTGGCGAGTTTGGATACTTCAAGAACGGGAAATGGGTACCAACACTGAACAAGCCAGCAAACGTTCAGGCACTCCAGTTCATGGTAGATCTGATCCACAAGTACAAGATATCACCCCCCAGTACGTACACAGATATGACAGAAGAGCCTGTCCGGATTATGTTCCAGCAGGGCAACGCCGCGTTTGAAAGGAACTGGCCCTATGCATGGGCCCTCCACAACGCCAACAACTCCCCTGTCAAGGGAAAGGTGGGCATAGCACCACTCCCGCACTTCCCAGGGCACAAGAGCGCAGCATCACTCGGCGGATGGCACATCGGTATAAACAGGTACTCTAAACACAAAGAACTTGCCTGGGCCTTCATAAAGTTCGTTGAAAGCTATCAGGAGCAGAAGAACTTCGCGATACATCTGGGATGGAATCCCGGAAGAACCGACGTCTACAACGACCCTGATGTTCTGAAAGCCGCCCCATACCTGAAGAGTCTCAGGGCCGTCTTTGAGAATGCAATTCCAAGGCCTGTAGTACCGTACTATCCTCAGCTCAGTAAGATCATCCAGAAGTATGTCAATGCGGCTCTTGCAGGCGAGATGAGCCCACAGGAAGCCCTGAACAAGGCCCAAAGCGAGGCGGAGGCTCTGGTAAAACAGTACAGCTAACTGACCCCTAGCGTTTCTTTCTTTTTTGATTTCAACGGATACATGACCGATCTTAACTGCCCTTGTTCCACCTCAAGGAAGGTGATACCAATGGGGAGGATAGAATACCGGGAGGAGAAGTTTGCATACGGGATGCTGTCTCCAATGCTGCTTTTCGTTATAGTGTTCATTATAATCCCTGTTCTGGGGACGTTATGGATAAGTCTCCATCAGGATGTCACGTTCATCCCCACCCACCCTTTTGTCGGTCTCAAGAACTATATCACGATCCTGAGGCAGGGCGGGTTCTGGAATGCCCTTTTTGTTACCGTATCCTTCTCCATCGTGAGTGTGACCCTGGAAACGCTGTTAGGGCTGATATTTGCATCAATACTTAACGAGGAGATCCGTGGACGGGGGATACTAAGGGCAATCGTCCTTATACCCTGGGCGGTGCCCACGATAATCTCGGCCAAAACATGGCAGCTCATGTACAACTACAGCTATGGCCTCTTCAACTGGGCACTGAGCCACCTGGGGCTCGGAGCGGTTAACTGGTTTGGTACACCTTTGAGTGCTTTCTTTGCAATCGTCCTTGCAGATGTATGGAAAACCACCCCGTTTATGACCCTCCTTCTTCTGGCGGGGTTACAAGCAATTCCCAGCGACACCTATGAGGCGGCCATTATCGACGGCGCCAGTATGTTCCAAAGGTTCCTGCACATAACCCTTCCGTTGCTCAAACCGGTTCTCATAGTCGCGGTAACCCTGAGAACTATGGACGCCCTGAGGGTTTTCGGCATAATCTACGTCCTTACCGGAGGCGGTCCAGGGGGTGCGACCACTTCTATATCCCTGCTGGCGTTTAACTACTACAACCTGGGGGACTACGGTAGGGGTTCCGCCATCTCCATCCTGACGTTCCTAACAGTTCTGGGCTTCACGCTGATCTACCTCAAGATTGGCAGGTTCCAGGAGGGATTAAAATGAACGAAAGGCGACTCAAAAAAACCCTGCTTATCATCGGAACGATTACAATGGCGTTCGTATGTCTGTTCCCCTTCGGCTGGATGATCATAATATCGTTCACAAAAAATGCGATGTTTCTGGGCTCTCCCTACATACATTTCACACTTACTGTGAACAACTACCTAACCGTGATAAGCGATCCAACCCTGCACTTCCTCGCATACCTTAAAAACAGCGTGATAATCGCCACGATGGTGACCCTGGTTACGGTCTCCATATCAGCGCTGGCGGCGTACACCGTTTCAAGGATACGTTTCAGAGGCAGACTCATAATACCCATATTCGTGCTTGGCGTCTCGATGTTCCCGCAGATAAGTGTGGTCGGTTACCTCTTCAGGTTCATAGAACGCTTGGGATGGATAAACACCTACAAAGCACTGTTCTTCCCGTACGTGGCATGGACACTGCCGTTGGCCCTCTGGATACTTCTCAGCTATTTTGCCCAGCTCCCCAAAGACCTGGACGAGGCTGCCCTGATCGATGGGGCATCGAGAATACAGACACTGTACAAGGTGGTATTGCCCCTTTCCGCACCGGCACTCTTCTCAACGGCGCTCTTGGTTTTCATAGCTGCGTTCAATGAGTTTATGTTCGCATTGCTCTTCACAATAGACTACCGGGCCAGAACCGTGCCCGTTGGCATTACACTCTTCCAAGGGGTTTACGGTCAGGTGCCGTGGGGGGACATCATGGCGGCATCAGCCATATCCACAATACCACTGGTTATCCTCGCCCTGATATTCCAGCGGTACGTTGTCAGTGGACTGACCGCAGGGGCGCTGAAAGGGGGAGTGAGGTGAGAACATGTTCGAGGTAAAGGAGTTTGAGGGAGGAGGAAAGAAACTTGAGGACTATCGGGAGATAATCGGAGAAAATGTGGAGTCGATACAGGAGAAAGCGGAATCTCTGAAGGGAGGAACCCTCGCCAACGTGAACTCGACTTCGTTTGGAGGCGGGGTAGCGGAGATACTTCACAACCTCATTCCCCTTATGAGGGACATCGGGATTGACGCAAGGTGGTTCGTCATCGAGGGCACCGATGAGTTCTTCAACGTAACCAAAAGCTTCCACAATGCCCTTCAGGGAAACAAAGAACTCAGGCTAACCGAGAGTATGAGGCAAATCTACGTTGAAGTAAACAGGAAGAACGCCGGTGATGTTGACCTCGACACCTTCGATTACGTGCTCGTCCATGACCCTCAGCCGGCGCCGCTGATTGAGTTCTACGAGAAGAGGCAACCGTGGATCTGGAGGTGCCACATAGACCTCAGCGACCCAAACAGGCAGTTCTGGGAGTTTCTGA
>JALVUT010000455.1 GCA_027035445.1 Thermococcus sp. | reverse complement strand
GTAAGTGCCGGGGCGCTGCTGGCTTATATTTATTCGGTATGGGCGATGGTTACGCACAAGGGCGAAGTCTATTTTGATTCGGTTACAATGATTATAACTTTCGTGCTTGTGGGTAAATATTTAGAAATTTTAAGCAAACGCCAAGCGGTTGATACGCTCGATAAAATCATGGGTTCTACCCCTACGGAGCTTATGGTTGTAACTAGCGGCGGCAAAGAGCTTGTGCCTATTGAAAATGTAGAGGCTGGAAGCACCGTAGAGCTTAAACCTGGCGATAAAGTGGTAATAGACGGGGTGTTAAAGCGCGGGAGTGCAAGTTTTGATTTAAGCGCGCTGACAGGCGAGAGCGAACCGGTGCTTAAAAAGCCGGGCGACGAGATTTTAAGCGGTTCGATTGTGCTAGATAGCAATGTGGAATATATTACCACAAAACGGGCTAATGAATCGCTTCTGTTTACGATAAACGAACTTTTAAGCGATGCAGTTACCAAAAAGCCTAAAATTGAGCAGCTGGCAAACCAAATCAGCGGATATTTTAGCGTAACCATTTTGGCAATTGCAATTGCAACCTTCTTGGGCTGGTATTTTGCAGGGGGTGTCGGTTTTGAGCGCTCTTTGATAATATCTATCAGCGTAATTGTAATTGCCTGTCCGTGCGCGCTTGGTTTGGCTACGCCTATGGCAACGCTGGTTGGGATTTCAAGGCTAGCAAAAGACGGGATTATTTTTAAAGAGGCAAGCCGTCTTGAAACAATGGCAAAAGCTACCGTTTTAGCACTTGACAAAACAGGCACTATAACCGAAGGGCGCCCGAAAGTTACGGCTTTTAAAGAGTTTGAAAGTTACGATAAAAGCTTGCTTTACACTTTGGCTAAACTCTCAAAACACCCAATCAGCAGAGGTATTGCGCAGTTTCTTAAAGAGCGCGAAGAGAGCTTGCAAGAAATGGAAGTAAAAGAGTCTAAAGAGTTGCGCGCAAAAGGGGTAATGGCAGAAATTGGCAAACACAGAGTGCTTGGCGGAAATTTGGAACTTTTAAAAGAGTTTGGGGTAAAATTTGATTACCAAAGCGAAAATTCTATTTACGCTTTTGCGGTTGACGGCATAGTTGTAGC
>JALVUT010000454.1 GCA_027035445.1 Thermococcus sp. | reverse complement strand
CCCTGCAACCGGAAACCGTCGATATGCCGGGGCCGAAGCTCGGGGGGCGGTTCCCAAAACCGTGCCCGGAAGCCGGGGTGCAACGGTGATCCCTCGTCCCGCGGGGCCGGCGGTGGGAGGGGTCCGACTGGAGGGCCGGGCTAACTCCCTCTGCCCGCTGAACCCCGCCAGGCCCGGAAGGGAGCAGCGGTAGGCGGGACGTGCGGCGCTCGTGGGGTAGCGGGGGTGAGCGAGCCCCTGTGGAAGGGAACGGTGGAGGGTCCCCACCCCCGGGCGCGCCCGCCGCCACTTCAACCCGTTTCTTACATGTTATTGAAAAGATCGGGCAAAAAACACTACGTTTATCAGTTTACCTGCCAACCAGAGCTGGAGAATTCCACCGGTAGGATGGCCGCATTTCAGGATCCTACGAAACCTGTTAGGCAATTGCCGAAAGATTTATAATGATTGACGAATACCACTAAAACATGCTTGAAAAGGAGAAAGAAGCCCTGGCCAAGAGGATAGCCGGCGAAGTTACACTCTCCTCCGACCCCGGGAAGACCATGAGGAAGTGGCGTGAGATATTCGGTGTCAGTCAGACGGAGCTGGCGGATTACCTGAGTGTTTCTTCCTCCGTCATAAGTGATTACGAGGGCGGGAGAAGGAAGAGTCCCGGTGCCTCAACCATCAGAAAGTTCGTGGAAGCCCTCCTAGAACTGGACGAGAGGAGGGGGGGCAACGTCATCAAGGCCTTCAGCAAGACCATAGGCAGTGAGCTCCCGACCAGTGCCATACTCGACATCAGGGAGTTCGCCCTCCCGGTCACGATAAAAGACCTAGTGAGCGCAGTTAGCGGCGAGGTGGTCGCCAACTTTCACCTGCTCGACAGGAGAATCTACGGGTACACCGTCGTTGACAGCATCCAGGCCATCCTTGAGATGTCCGCCGAGGAGTTCCTCAAGCTCTACGGCTGGACGACGGAGAGGGCACTCATCTTCACCAAGGTAACCACCGGGAGAAGCCCCATGATCGCGGTCCGCGTCCAAGGGCTCAAACCTGCAGTGGTCGTTCTCCACGGCGTCAAGAAGCTCGATGAGCTGGCCGTAAAGCTCGCCGAGCGCGAGAGGGTTCCCC
>JALVUT010000453.1 GCA_027035445.1 Thermococcus sp. | reverse complement strand
TGTCGAGGAGGGTCCTCTTGACCATGACCATGTAGTAGGCGAAGAAGGTGTTCATGAGATGGCCCTCCTCCACGGCCTCTCCCGCGGTGAGCTTGATCTCGCCGAGCTTCTTGAGCTGGTTTTCAATTGGGTAGAGTCTGAGAACCTCGTCCTTGACCTCGTAGAAGTGTGGATGAACCGTTTCCTTTGGGTTGAAGAATATCTCGGCCTCAGCCTGCGTGAACTCCCTTAACCTTAACATCCCCTGTCTCGGAGAAATCTCGTTGCGGTAAGCTTTGCCGATCTGAAACACTCCAAAGGGGAGCCTGTTCCTCGCGAAGGCGTTTAGCCTTTTGAAGTTGACGAATATTCCCTGAGCCGTTTCGGGCCTCAGGTAGCCCTTCTGATCGCCGTAGGGGCCTATCTTCGTCTCGAACATAAGGTTGAAGTACCAGACCTCGCCGAGCTCGCCGCCGCAGTCCGGGCATTTTATGCCGTGCTCCCTGATAAGTCCCGTGAGGTGCTCGGCGCTCATTCCCTCCGTGTCGATGCCTAAGGCTTCTTCAACGAGGTGGTCGGCCCTGAAGCGGGCGCCGCACTTCTGGCACTCCACCAGCGGGTCGACGAACTTCTCAACGTGGCCGCTCGCTATGAAGACCTTCTCCGGCGTTATGTCCGGCGTCTCAAGCTCAAAGAAGCCCTCCCTCTGGAAGGCCTCCCTTATCTTTCGCTCGATTTTACGCTTTATCGCCGCCCCGAGCGGGCCGTAGTCATAGAATCCACGTGAACCGCCGTATATCTCAAAGCTCCCCCAGGCAAAGCCTCTCCTCCTCATCAAATCCTGCAGAACCTCGTACTTGTCGGGCTTCTCCCCCATCGCTCACCACCTGAAACTGGAGTGAGGGCATCTCATAAAAAGGTTTTGGAGTCACACAATGCTTTTAAAGATTACACCTGTAGATGTTCAAAGCACACTATTCACAAGAAGAACTCATGAGTTTATTCCCTCAGGGGGGTCTCTCAATGGTTAGAAACGCACTCAACCGTAAACGGCTCTCCTTTGAGGGTCTCTTCTGGCTAACTTCGATGATTGTTCTTGCGTTGCTCTTTGGTTTCTTCGTCCGTTTATCAATAGAGC
>JALVUT010000452.1 GCA_027035445.1 Thermococcus sp. | reverse complement strand
CTCGGGACCATCCTTACCGCGGTGGCGTTTGTGTAGTTCCCGAAGTACTCGGAGACGTCTCTCATGTATGGGTAATTGTATGGGCTTGCCCCCACAAGGTAGGGACTGACCCTTTCCTGATACCACTTTGGATTTGCAATGAAGTAGATTATCTGGATTAGTTCAACGCGCGGGTCAATCTGGAGGTGAACCCTGGGGGAGAGGTTTACCTCAACCGGGGTGAAGTCCACCTGTGTGGATGAGGAAACGTTCGAAGCGTTCGCTGGGAAGCCCCGGGAATGAGTAACGTTGGGATGATCCTGTGGAGAATACGTCGTTGAGGTTGATGGTTGGTGTGTGGGCGATGTTGCCGGCGTCGAGCCAAGGCATCCGCTCACGAGGACAAGAATCCCTATCAGCATCAAGGCGAGGAGTTTCTTCATTTCTATCCCCTCCCTACTTCCCAACGACCGAAGTTAAAAAATTATGGACCTCGAAGCGCAGGTGTTTTAAACCTCCCATTCAACCGGTTATCATGCTCGAAAAGTTGTTTTCCCTTGGCTACTCCAAGACATTTGCAGAGAGATATTACCAGCTCTGGGGAGAGAGGGCTTTGAAAATAGCCGAGGCCATGGAAAGGCCCCTGCCGAGGTGCTTCCGCGTTAATACCCTCCGCATCGAAGTTCCAAAGCTCACAAAGCTCCTCAACAAGAAGGGCTTCCAGTTCAGGCGCGTCCCCTGGGCGAGGGAAGGTTTCTGCCTGACGAGAGAGCCCTTCTCGATAACCTCCACCCCTGAATACTTAAGCGGCCTCCTCTACATCCAGGAGGCCAGCTCGATGTATCCGCCAGTGGCTCTGGAGCCGAAGCCAGGAGAAACCGTTGCCGACATGGCGGCTGCCCCCGGCGGAAAGACGAGCCATTTGGCCCAGCTGATGGAGAACGAGGGCATAATTTACGCCTTCGACGTCGGCGAGGAGCGCTTAAAGGAGACGAGGCTCAACCTCTCCCGCCTCGGAGTTACGAACACCGTCTTAATCCACAGCTCATCGCTCCACATCGATGAACTCGAAGTCGAGTTCGACAAAATCCTCCTCGATGCCCCGTGCACCGGCTCCGGAACGATACACAAGAACCCCGAGAGG
>JALVUT010000451.1 GCA_027035445.1 Thermococcus sp. | reverse complement strand
CGTCGGTCATCCTCTGGAGGAGGGCTATGTTGTCCTTGAGGAGGCGGACGTGTCTTACAGCCTCAACTATGTTGCCAGTCCCAGCCTCGCCCTTCGTCCTCATCATCGCGGCCCCTTCCCATATCCTCCTGACGGCCTCGCCGAGGTTCCTGTTGCCGCAGACGAAGGGAACGTTGAACTCACGCTTGTCTATGTGGAAGTAGGGGTCCGAGGGGGTTAGAACCTCACTCTCGTCTATCATGTCCACGCCTAAAGCTTCAAGAATCCTCGCCTCGGCAACGTGGCCGATCCTGACCTTGGCCATCACTGGAATCGTCACCGCGTCCAGTATCTCCCGGATCTTTTCTATGGGTGCCATCCTGGCCACCCCCCCGGCCTTCCTGATGTCGGCCGGAACACGGTGGAGAGCCATGACGGAGACGGCACCAGCCTCCTCAGCTATGCGGGCCTGCTCCGCGTTGGTAACGTCCATTATGACTCCGCCCTTCACCATCTTCGCAAAGCCCCTCTTCAACCTCTCAGTTCCTTTAGCCTCTATCACGGCAAGCTTCCCCATATCCACCACCTTTTCAAGTTTTGACTTGCAATACTATTCAAGGAAAACATGGATATAAGGCTTACCACGGAAAGCGGTGGACGGCATTAAAAAACGCACTGGAGAAGGGGGAGAAAGGCGAAAAATTTTCTCAAACCCTTCCAACAATCTCAAGGCTCACGTCGAAGTTCTTCACCGAATGTGTGAGGTAGCCGAGGCTTATCACATCGATGTCGAGTTTGGCATAGTCCGCTATATTCTCGGGAGTTATACCCCCGCTCACTTCAATTTTGACCCTCCCGCGCAGTCCTTCGCGCTTCAGCGCCTCAACAGTTCCCGCTATTTCCCCCGGAGTCATGTTGTCGAGCATTATCACGTCGGCACCGGCTTTGACGGCTCTAACCGCGTCCTCAAGGGTTTCAACCTCAACCTCGACGACCTTGTAAACGCTGAAGGCTTTGGCGCGCTTTATCGCCTCCTCCAGAGAGACCAGAGCGAGGTGATTGTCCTTTATGAGTATTGCGTCGCTCAGAGAGAAGCGGTGCGGCTCGCCACCGCCGATTAGCAGGGCCCGCTTGTCTATAGGTT
>JALVUT010000450.1 GCA_027035445.1 Thermococcus sp. | reverse complement strand
GTGGTGGTGCTGTTGACAACGGTCAGGCTTGCCTTGGTGTCGGCACCGACCCATGTGGCATTGGTCTTTACGTTTATGTCATAGTTGCCGTTGCTGACAACGTAGACGTCAAGGTACCCCGCGTGCCCTGAGCTAGTCGAGTTTATTGGGTTGTTCAAGGTTCCGGGCTTAACGGTGCCGAAGGTGAAGTCAGTGGTAACCCATATCTCCCCGTACCAGTCAACAGTGTACCCGTAGGCGCTGTTACTACCGCTGAGCCCCTCGTTATCAACGGCATTAACCTGGACTTCCCAGTCGCCGGCCACTATCCCATCGTTGGCTTCGTGAGCCGTTTTGCCCACCACTATTTCAACGCTGAAGGTCCCGGTCGTGGCGCCCCAGTCCGTAGGATCACTCTGGTTGACTATCTCCCAGGTCCCAAAGCTCGTGCCAATTTTGGTGCCGTTGGAGTAGTAGAACGCCCATGTTCCAGGCTGACCACTGTAGGCAGTTCTGACGTACTTCAGAATAACGAAGTCGCTGGGACTAACGTTGGCTGGCAAGGTTCCCTGACCGCTGCTGTTGGTGGTGTAGTAAAGGTACACGGTTATGTTGCTTATGTCATCGATTGAATTGGCGTCACTGATCCCGACGTCTATCCAATACTCGTTCTGCGGAACAGCGGCGGTTACGGTTGAACTCCTGTTTGCGTTGTAGAAGGTAATGCTTGTAACCTCCGGGGCGACTGCTCCAATGGAGAACTGTCCGCCACTGCTGGCCTCAGAACTGGCACTGGCCAGAGGTACCAGTGCCAAGGCAAAACTTAGGGCCACCATCAACAGGCCCATCCATTTTCTCGCCCCCGCCATCCTTCATCACCCCTTGGGGGTTCTTTATTCGAGCAGGGGGCATTGCAGGAACCTTCTGATTTTCTCTCCAATTTTGATTATTTACGTAATGTTATTTAAAATTTTCGTTACTGATATGGCCAAATATTACTAAAAATATATCTAATTGTAAGCTCAACAAACTGAAATTATATTAGCAACGAATCAATAGATTTTCAAAGTCTCGATGCTAGATTAAGCACAAGAGTGCCCCGAAGCAGCGGAGAGTACAGAGGTTCCCTTCAAAAAAAAAAAAAAAC
>JALVUT010000449.1 GCA_027035445.1 Thermococcus sp. | reverse complement strand
CTTTTATCTCATATGCAGATTCTTCTTAGTTTATTATTGACTTTAACCCGTGCGGTGCGGAAGAGGCAGGTTTACCGGGGTTTATCACCATTCGACCTTTCAATCCCATTTTGGTCTGATTTTATCAGTTAAGCCGCTGAATATTGAGATAGAAAACCCAAGCGCTTTCAATCCCATTTTGGTCTGATTTTATCGCTTCGTCATCGTCAGCAACTGCAACTGTAAGAGCGGTCTTTCAATCCCATTTTGGTCTGATTTTATCGAATCTTGCATTTTCTATACTGTCTATGATCCAAGACTTTCAATCCCATTTTGGTCTGATTTTATCTTGCCCAAGGTGGCTTTACGACTTGTGGAATTTCAGGCTTTCAATCCCATTTTGGTCTGATTTTATCTGGCGGGTCTGGGACGACCGAGTTACAAAAACGTATGACTTTCAATCCCACTATGGTCTGATTTTATCTGCACCGGCCACTCTCTGTCCGCTGAAAGGCAGAAGCTTTCAATCCCACTATGGTCTGATTTTATCTCAGTGTTTTCAGAAACGGGCAGGAGGTAGCTCCAATCTTTCTTTCAATCCCACTATGGTCTGATTTTATCGTTTTTTGTCGTTAGAACCCATTATAACGACAACGCGCTTTCAATCCCACTATGGTCTGATTTTATCTGGTAGAGTTGGAGGAGAGGGATATTGTACATATAAAACTTTCAATCCCACTATGGTCTGATTTTATCCTGCCCCTGCAGTACTGGAGCATATATTTTGGTATAAACTTTCAATCCCACTATGGTCTGATTTTATCACGCATAAACACAGTGCCCCTGCCATGAAAATTTAAATACTTTCAATCCCACTATGGTCTGATTTTATCGATTTAATAGTGCAGACTTGTTAGCCCACGGTAACTTTCAATCCCACTATGGTCTGATTTTATCTCTCTCTCATCATAAACTCTGAGCCACTCGCAGTTGTCAGTCTTTCAATCCCACTATGGTCTGATTTTATCAGGATTAAAGACATCACGTACTGCAAACCTGATAAAATCTTTCAATCCCACTATGGTCTGATTTTATCTCAACTACTTTCCCCGGACAGTAACTTCTGTGCTGTCCTTTCAATCCCACTAT
>JALVUT010000448.1 GCA_027035445.1 Thermococcus sp. | reverse complement strand
GGTTGTATTTGATACAGGGCTCACCAAAAGAGCTTTTAGATTGAGGGATTTACTCATTATGGGGGTTGTGATGCACCGCTTCAATCCTGATCATCACCGGGTGCTTGACTCGGAGTGGAGGAGAAAGGCCTTCCCGGCAGAGGAGGTCGTGGAGTTCGCCCTCAGTGCTGGAGTTAGACGGGGAGCAGCAGCAGACGTCGGCGCTGGCACGGGCTACCTAACCGTGCCTCTGGCGAGGGCTTTCAGGAAGGTCTACGCCATTGAAGCAAGCCCTAAAATGGCGGAGATTCTGAGGAAAAGAATCGAGGAAGAAAAGCTGGAGAACGTCGAGGTTATACTCTCCGAAAGGCCGCCGGAGATAGGGGACTTCGACCTCGCCGTCTTCTCAAGCGTCCTGCATGAGATGGAGAGGCCGGGGAAATACCTCCGCTGGGTCGGGAGGGCGTTCGTCCTTGTAGCTGAGTGGAAGAGGGAAGCCACGCCCTTCGGGCCGCCGCTGCACGAGAGGCTTTCGCCGGAAGACATCCTCAGGCTGGCGAAGGGCTTTGAGCTGGTTAAATACCGGGAGCTTCCCCATCACTACCTTATGATTCTGAAGCCGAAAACGTGAGGTGGTAGCATGGAGTTCTTTGAGGTTTTAAGAAAGAGGAGGAGCGTGAGGCGCTTTCAGAACAGGCCCGTGCCGCGGGAGCTGGTTGAGAAGCTCCTTGAAGCGGCTTTCCTCTCACCCAGTTCGTTCAACAAAAGGCCATGGCACTTCATTGTGGTGGACGAGAGGGAGAAGCTGAAGGCCCTCTCAAAGGCTAAGCTCGGTGCTTCCGGTTTAGCCACGGCACCGCTGGCGGTTGTGGTAACGGCTGACGAAAGCCGGAGCGATGTCTGGATCGAAGATGCAAGCATAGCGGCGGAGCACATTCAGCTTGCCGCTTTTGATCTCGGTCTGAGTTCCTTCTGGGTGCAGATAAGGAACAGAATGCACGATGAAAGCAAAACTGCTGAGGATTACGTGAGGGAGCTTCTGGCGATTCCCGAGAACTACCGCGTGCTCTGCATAATCGGGGTTGGCTACCCAGCGGAGAAAAAGCCTCCCCACGGGGATGGGGTTGTTGAGTGGGAGAAGGTGAGCCTCAACAGATTTGGGGACGAGGCCAGAGCACTTTAACCCCCTATCTTTATTAGTGCAGTCCTCACTGTTTTTCTGCTCCGGTTTTATAGATATCATCGGAACACACAAATTTGAGGCGTAGCATCTCCCGCTGTCTGATTTCCCATCCCACGAAGAAAGAGCCATAGCAAGGGGAATGAGTGCTCCCTCTTGGGGATTGAAAAACCGGGTAAGCCTGGGAGAGCCCTCCAGGTGCACAAACAGCCTGTCGAGAACGAGCTTGAGATTTGACTTCAGAGATGTTTGAATTTAAGTACGCGGGGGAGAAGGATTGCCGAGCACCTGAAAAAGATTTATGCTCCAGTGACCTTCTGATGAAAAAACCTTCAAAAAAAGGCTTTTAACGGTATTACAGAATCATCTCAGGTGAACGGTGTGAAAATGGCGCTTTTAATCTTCATCTTCTCTCTACTCTTTGTGGGATTTGCGGCCGGTGGTGAGGTTTCATATGGCGGGCTTAAGTTTCATACAGTTTCAAGCGAGAACGGGCTCAATGCTCTGATTAAGTCCCATGAAGGTCAGTACTTCTTCATTTTCTACCACTCCGAGAGCTGTCCCGCCTGTCAGTACATGAAAGAAAGTGTCTTTCCCACCCAAACAGCAGAAAAAGCTCTCAACGGTCTCGTTCTGGTGGCGGTTGATGTCTACAGAGGCAGGGGAATAACAACGCTCCGCTACCGTGTTGACGGGCCGGTTATAGTCATTCAGCCGGATAACAGCGGTTATTATACACCGAAAAAGGCCGGTGAGGAGATAAGCGTCGGCGTTCCCGGCACGCCAACAATGGTTATCTTCAAGGCCGAGAATAGAACTATGGTGCTGAAGGGAGTTGCGGTTGGTGCCCTCAACCCGAATGGGCTGGCGTTCCTCGTTGAAAAGGCGGTTGGGAACAGCAGAATAAGCAGCACAAAGACGGCCAGACCTGAGAGGACACAGAGGACAGGTGGCCTCAGCCTCGCAGTTCTCCTCCCGATATTCTCAGCCGGTATCGTTAGCGTCTTCTCACCCTGTGTGCTTCCGGTTATAGTAGGGACACTCTCTCTAACCTTCGCGAGGAGGAAGGTCGAGGCGGTAATAGCCGGGATGGTAGCTTCCTTCGCCCTCCTTGGCGCCCTAGTCGGGAGCCTTGGGAACTACGCCTCGGGGATACAGGGGGCGCTTTACCTCATCGGTGGCGTTGGGTTCATAGCCATAGGCGCGAGTTTCGTGAGCGAGCGCGTCAGTGCGAGACTTGAAAGGCTCCTCAGCTTTTCCCCCGCCGAGAGGGTTTCCTCCAAAAGAGGCCTCGCCTACGACTTTGCCCTCGGCTCAGCTCTGGGAGCGACGTGGCTCGGCTGTATAGCACCCTACGTGGGCTTTGCTGTCATAACGGCAGCTCTCAGCGGGGATGCACTTAAGGGAGTTATAGTGATGGGAACCTACGGCCTGGGAATGAGCCTCACCGTTTACCTGCTCACGGCTTCAAAGGAGTTCGGTGAGTGGATCAACAGAAAGCTGCTCTCAGGAAAGCTTTCCCTCAGCGGTTCAAAAAAGGCGAGGTGGGAGATGGCGCTTGGAATCCTCCTCATAGCCCTCGGCCTGCTGATGCTGACGGAGCTCACGCCGCTCAAACTCTGGAGCTCGCTCTTTGAATCGCTCTCACAGCTTTGAGTAGATGGTTTGATGTACAGGTACAGGAGGAAACTCGATATGGGCCTCGAGGAGGCCGAAGAGAAGTTTAAGGCAAAACTGGAGGAGAAGGGCTACAGGGTTGTGTTGGAGGTCATGCCGAGCGACGTCGTCAAGTCCAAGGTCGGCGTCGATATGGAGCCGTACAGGATCCTCTTGGTCTGCAATCCTAAGATATTCTACGAGATGACGAAGGGGGACTATGAGATAGGCTCCTTCGCGCCCTGCCCGGTGCTCTTCTACCAGAAGGACGGCGAAACCTACGTCGCCATAAACACCGCCGACGTGCTGGACATAGTCAGGGAGCCCCTTAAGATCGTCAGGTGAGTCAGAGAGGAGCCCTGAGCCATTCCCCTTTTTATTTGAACAGCCCCTCGTAGGCCACGTACCCGTACCTTCTCAGTTCACCCCCCTAGTATGAACCTCAGCGAGGCAGAGTTTATGCAGTAGCACTTCCCCATTGAAGCTGGCAAAGCGGCTTCTACCTCTCTTCCACATAGGTATCCTTGCATTCCTCAGCTTTGATCATCGCCCACTCCTCCAGGGACTCCGTGAAGCTCGACCCGTCCGTTCCCGACTCGAATCTATCGAATTTTCTGAACAGAACTGTCCAGAACCAACGGTTGGGAACAAAAACATGTGAAAAATATTTTAAACAAAATTTTTTAGTAGATACTGAGGTGAAGAAAATGTCCAGCGTTGATGCTCCTGTCATAGGGAAGGACGCCCTCGGGAGGCCCGTCAAGGACCTGAGCGTTGTCCCTTGGTGGGGGGTTGAGAGGAAGAAGATAGAGTGGTACCCAAAGATCAACTACGACGTCTGCGCCGGCTGCGGAATATGCTTCATTACCTGCGGCAGGCGTGTCTTCGATTGGGACGTCCAGGAAGGGAAGCCAGTGGTTGCGAGGCCCTACAACTGCATGGTCGGCTGCAACACCTGCGCGATGATATGCCCCTGCGACGCCATCGAGTTCCCGCCGAAGGAGTACATAAAGAAGTGGGTGGCGAAGGGCCGCGTCGCGAAGAAGGCCTTTGAGATAGTGGATGAGATAATGCCCAAGAACCACCTCAGCGAGGAGGAGGTAACAGCAACGCCGGAACAGGACCCTCCAAAGAGGGACTGAGAGGAACGGTGGGACGCAAAATCCTGAACATCAAAGGATGCCCGCTATTCAATTCTGAAAAGATTCTTTCGCTCTATTATCTTTCCCCTGCTCTTCCTGGTCTTCAGGTCTTCGATGAACCTCAGGACGCGGCGCCTTCCTCACCTCCCGGTACTTCTCAATGGGCTTCTCATAGGGGTTGTCGAGCCCCCAGTCCCACGGGAACTTGGAGGTGGGGTTTAAACCTCTTGCCGCAGTAGTCTATATTGTCCATATGCCACAATGGGGATGTAAACCTAAGGTTCTGGAAACCTTTTTATTTGAGCATCTATTCAAATAATAAGGTGAAGGAAATGGGGAAGAAAGGGCTGAGTCTCTTCGAAAAGTACCTTTCGCTGTGGGTTCTCCTCTGCATAGTCGCGGGGATAGCGGTCGGGAAGCTCTTCCCGGCGCTCCCCCAGGCCCTCTCAAAGCTCACCGTTGCGAACGTCAACATGCCCATAGCGGTGATGATATGGGCAATGATATACCCCATAATGGTCAAGGTGGATTTCTCCGCGATAAGGAAGGTGCACAAGGGGCAGATGCTCAAGGGCCTAACCGTCACGTGGATGACCAACTGGCTGATAAAGCCCTTCAGCATGTTCCTCATAAGCTCCTTCTTCATAGGCGCTCTCTTCTCGGCGAAGCTCGGCCTCATTGAGCCCTCGCTGGCGAAGGACTACATAGCGGGCGCAATACTCCTAGGGGCCGCGCCCTGCACGGCGATGGTCTTCGTGTGGAGCTATCTGGCCGACGGGGATCCGTTCTACACACTCGTCCAGGTCGCTACCAACGATCTCATAATCCTCCTCGCCTTCGCCCCTATAGTGGGCTTCCTCATGGGGCTCAACGCGGTCCCCGTGCCCTATGACACGCTCTTTCTCTCGGTCGTGCTCTTTGTGGTGATTCCTCTCACGGCAGGTTATCTCTCCAGGAGGCACATCCTCAGGACCAGGGGGCGGGGGTGGTTCGAGAGGGAGTTCCTCCCGAAGCTGGGCACCGTCTCAATAGTCAGCCTCCTCCTCACGCTGGCACTCCTCTTCTCCTTCCAGGGGAGGATAATCCTGGAGAACCCGCTCCACATAGTCCTCATAGCGGTTCCACTGACCATACAGACCTACTTTATATTCACCATTGCCTACGGATGGTCGTGGTTCTGGAAGCTCCCGTACAAAGTTGCCGCCCCGGCGTCATTCATCGGCGCCAGCAACTTCTTCGAGCTGGCTGTGGCGGTGGCGATAGCCCTCTTCGGCCTTGAGAGCGGCGCGGCGCTTGCGACGGTCGTCGGCGTTCTGGAGGAGGTGCCGATAATGCTCAGCCTTGTCTGGATAGCCAACCGGACGAGGGGCCTCTTCACGGCGAAGTTCGAGACCGGAAGCGCTGCCCCGACGCGCGCTGAGGAGTGATTCCTGCCTCCACCACCCAACTATTTTCGGTTTATAAAAGAAAACTATATAAGCCCAATTTGCAAACCTTATCATATCAAAAGTCGAACTTATCGGGAAGTGATGTGATATGGTTGAGTTTAAGGAAGACGTTTCTATAGTTCTCGGCGGAGCGGCCGGACAGGGAATTCAGACCGTCGAGGGAATTCTGACGTACGCCCTCAAGCGTTCGGGCTATCACGTCTACGCAAACAAGGAGTACATGTCCCGCGTGAGGG
>JALVUT010000447.1 GCA_027035445.1 Thermococcus sp. | reverse complement strand
CTGAAAATGGAGATTGAAAGAGGCTCATATTTTCACCTCCGTCTGGGTTCATTCGGTTTAGAAACAAAGAAAATCTCCTGAAAATGGAGATTGAAAGGTTATGCGAAAAGCGATTGTAAACGCCGCAATGATAAGAAACAAAGAAAATCTCCTGAAAATGGAGATTGAAAGTTATCGAAGCGGTTCGACTGCAGTATTCGAAATGATGCGGAAACAAAGAAAATCTCCTGAAAATGGAGATTGAAAGTGGTAGATTCGTATTGAACGAGAAACAACATTCGTATGAAACAAAGAAAATCTCCTGAAAATGGAGATTGAAAGTTGTATGCTCTCGTTATCATTGTGCGTGTTAATGTTCTAGAAACAAAGAAAATCTCCTGAAAATGGAGATTGAAAGCTGAAGTCAACGCTCGTTACGAAAGTCTTCAGTATGCCGGGAAACAAAGAAAATCTCCTGAAAATGGAGATTGAAAGTAGTGTTGCCGCATTTACACCATCACCAGTTACCTGAAGAAACAAAGAAAATCTCCTGAAAATGGAGATTGAAAGTTATATACGGAGCAACAGCAGCATATACATTCTTGACGAAACAAAGAAAATCTCCTGAAAATGGAGATTGAAAGTCATCACGTTGCTTACTATATTCATTGCCACCTGATGAAACAAAGAAAATCTCCTGAAAATGGAGATTGAAAGAGGCTCATATTTTCACCTCCGTCTGGGTTCATTCGGTTTAGAAACAAAGAAAATCTCCTGAAAATGGAGATTGAAAGGAAGTAGTGCAGAATACTTGGTGGTGAGCTAAAAACATGAAACAAAGAAAATCTCCTGAAAATGGAGATTGAAAGTCTGGGGGTCAAATTCTCCCCCAACATCAACCACCACAAGAAACAAAGAAAATCTCCTGAAAATGGAGATTGAAAGATCTGAGTTTTCAAAGGTGCACTCACCATCTGAGTAGTAGAAACAAAGAAAATCTCCTGAAAATGGAGATTGAAAGTCTTACAGATCCACCTGAGATTAAAACTTTTGACTCAAATGGGAAACAAAGAAAATCTCCTGAAAATGGAGATTGAAAGCTAATAGACGTTAACGTCGTGGAAAACGCACTGAAAAGCGAAACAAAGAAAAT
>JALVUT010000446.1 GCA_027035445.1 Thermococcus sp. | reverse complement strand
AAGCACGACCCGGAGAGAAGGCTCGGGATACTGGTGGAGGACGAAGAGGTTCTCACCAGGCTCCCGGAGCTCATAGCGGAGCTTAGGCCCTGGTCCATAAACCCGCCGATAGATGCGATAGCAATCCTCGGCGTCGAGAAGACCGTTGGAGCGCTCCAGATGGTCAAGAAGGCCGGGCTTAAGGTTGCACTCTGGCCGTTCAACCCGGAGCTCTACTACGAGAACGACAACCTCGTCCGCCTCGGCGGCCTCTACGACGTCATCATAGCCAACGACATCGAGAGGATGCTCTCCTACTTGAGGTCAATAGGGCTGAGGTAAAACCTTAAAAGGTTTCCTTCCTTACTTTTTCTGGTTGGTGTCAATGGATTCCCGGTGCATCTTCGCGGTGATAGCGACGGTGCTTCTGGTTTCCCTCCTGATACCGGGCGAGGTTTACAGCCCCATCCACGCCAGGTACCCCGGCGGTGGCTACGACGTCTACCGGGAGAACGTCAGCAGAGTTGCGGTCGTCCTCTGCGGTGCCGTAACGCGGGAGTACTACAACCACCTCTTGAGCTGGATCGCCGGGTTCCCCCACTACAATCTCCACCGCAGACCCGGGGCGCTGGGGACGGCCATCATCGTGAGGAACTGGAGAAGCTTTGAGAGGAACCTCCCCTACGGGTGCGAGGTCGTCTCCTCGGAGGAAGCAAACTCCGCCTACGACGAGGCCCTTCGCAAAGCTTCCCTAATCCTTGAGAACCTGACGAAGGGAACGGAGGACTACGAAAAACTGAGACCGTTCCTCGCCTCCGCTCCCTCAGGAGGGGCTCGGGAGGGCAACGCAACCCGCGTTGAGGTGATGATCACAGGGCCGAGAAACGTGAAGGTCACTGAAAAGCCGTTCCTTCTGGTGTGGGCCATTGTGACGGCTCTGGGCATCTTGGGCCTCATCACCTCGGGCAGAAGAAGGCTTTACATGGCCGCCTTCGGGATAATCCTGATCCTCGGTGCGTTCTTCATCGGGAAGGCCCTCTACTTTGAACACGAGGCTTCACTGCACAGGGAAGCCGTTGAGGGTCTTCTCTCGATGAAAGGAAGCGGGGAAACGTGCTGGCCGGTGGTGGGCTACGTGGACGTGCCCCGTGGG
>JALVUT010000445.1 GCA_027035445.1 Thermococcus sp. | reverse complement strand
GAGCCCTACTGGACTTTACGGGGCTGAAAGATGGATACTTGCACTTGTCCGCTATTTAGACAGGGAGAAGATCGAGCCCATAGTATCCGTCATAAAAGACTCCCCCGATCTTGATGCCCCCCTTCTCAAGGAGGCAGAAAGGCTTGGCATTGAGACCCACTGTTTTCACGCCCCAGGGAGGGTGAATTTTAAGGCAGTGGACATGGTCTCATCCTATATAAAGGAGCGGGGCATCCACATTCTTCATACTCATGCCTACAAGCAGGATATCATTGGCCTTTTAGCTGCAAGACGTGCAGGGTGCAAGGTGATCTCCACTCCTCACGGGTGGAGCAAGAAGGCGGATTTTAAGCTTTGGTGTTACGAGATGTTAAACAGGGTCCTCTTTCCCCTTTTTGATGCAGTGGCCCCCTTGTCCGAAGAGCTCCATAGACCCCTTTCCCGTATCCCAGGTATGAGTTCAAGGCTCCACCTAATAAAAAATGGGGTGGATATAGGCGAGATCGACGAGGTTACAGAGGTCAGCCCTGAAGTTTCCCGGGTGCGGGAAAAAGGTGCCTTTGTCATAGGATATATTGGGCAGCTTATCCCAAGAAAAGGTATTGACATATTGCTTGAGGCAGTAAGCAGGTTGGACGCTATTGACTGGCATGTTTTTCTAATCGGCACAGGGGTACTTGAGGCTGAACTAAGGAATATGAGTCGCCGCCTCAATATCCACCAAAGGGTTAGTTTTATGGGGTTTAGAAACGACAGGTTGAATTTCCTCTTGGGGCTTGACTGTTTTGTGCTCCCTTCAAGACTGGAGGGCATTCCCCGCTGCCTCATGGAGGCAGGTGCCATGGGAAAGGCAATAGTGGCCTCAGACATTCCAGGCTGTAAAGATATTGTAAAACACGAAGAGACTGGGCTATTGTTTAAGAGTGAGGACCCATACGCCCTGGCAGAGGCCCTTGTGAAGCTTTCAAAGGACGGTGCCCTAAGAGAGAGGCTTGGTGCATCTGCAAGGCGGTTTGTTGTGGAACACTACAGCGCCCAGCGCATGGCAAGGGAATATGAGTCACTTTATTTTAGATTGTGTTGAAAATGCCATCAAGGGATAGCTTTATCGTATTTTCTGACGATTGGGGTGA
>JALVUT010000444.1 GCA_027035445.1 Thermococcus sp. | reverse complement strand
AACTGTTTTCAAGGATAGGAGCTATTTCATTGGGGTTGTTGGAGTTATAAACGGGAGGCTTTACAGTGGAGGCGAGTTTGTAAACTTCGAACCGAGTAAGCCGATAACAAAAAATCTAAGAGTACAGCTGAAACTCACTGAGAGGACGCTGTCCAAGGAAGACATCCTAAGGATGAAGTCCAATGCGCTGACTCTGATGAAGTGGAAAGAGAAAGGCAAAAGGGCAGTACGTATTAAAGATGGCATAATTTATACCGAGTCACCCGCATACGTTGAATACTCCTCAGCCATACTACCAGCCGGGGTCATTCATGCAGCTCCTTGGACAAAGGTAGGGTGGTGCCTGGAAAGTGGGGTGAGCACAGGTAAGCCAACGGGACTGTGGTATGACTCTTTTCATCAGTATGTTATAGTGGGGGGTCCTGATCCGCATTCATGGGAGAAAGACGGAAAAAAGATAGCTCTTGCCCACAGTGACAGTTGCATCTACTTTGACAACACATACTCATCTCAATACAGGAAGGAGGTGGTAAAGGCAAAAGTTGAGTACGAGATGGATGCCTATATGGTTGCGTCCTCATGGTTGGGCGTCACGGAATACGTACTCGTTCCTAAATACATCTATAACCTTGTTAACGGCCCAACAAGTGCAGAAAATCCGCCGGCTGTTCCTTCAGTGTATGGAACCATAACCAATAACCCTCAGACTCTTAGCTTTATAGTTAACAAAAATGGAGAAGGATGGATGGTTCAGTCAGTTACACTGACTTTTGGAGTTGGATACGATAGTGTTGAAGCTGATGTCTCGATAACGCTATACAGGGCGGCAGGGAATAGCAATGCAGTTCCGCCATATTTAAAGGTCTATAATGGGAAAGGACTCAAATACTGGTATAAAGATCACCGAATGGACACTTATGAAGTGTATTTCCATTGGTGAGTCCCCAACTTTTTAAAACCCTTTTTTCTCTTTTACCCGGGGAGGAGAGATGACCGTCAAAGTCCGCTTTGATAAGGAAGTGAGGGACTATGCTAAAGGCGAGAGTATTAAGGATGAGGTTCTTAAGCTCACCGAGACCGCTCTGGCTCAGGCTCTTGAAAAATTCCACAGGCGGATGATACTCATCGAAGGGGGCACGGTAAAAAAGGCCGAGATCGCTGGAATCCTAGCCGGGGCTTCCGCGAGGTTTTTGAGTGAGACCCTTGACGAGATGATGAAGAAGCGCCTGAGGGACGAGAGCGAAAGCGCGATAGAGGTTCTCTACGCCACCGACGCCCTCGGAGAGGGCACCTTCGGGCGGAAGAGATACGAGGCATTCAGGAAGCATTTTGACATCCTGGCAGGGAAGAATGTGGAGGTTAAAGCTGTTACGTTCAAGCACACCCGCGACATCCTTGGGAGAACTTACGACCTTCTAATTCTGGACATGAGCTACGACTACTCGCCGAACGACCTCGGCAGAATCATCGAGACGGTTAGAGGTGGAGGGCTGATATTTATCCTTGCCCACCCGTTTAAGAAGTGGAAGGACATGTGGACGGGCTTCCACAAGAGCCTTCTCACGCCGCCGTACACAATAGATGACGTGAAGAAGCGCTTCAACAGGCGCCTCATAAGGAAGTTCACCGAGAACGGTGAGATCTACATAATCACCGAGAACGGCAAGCTTAGAAAGAAGCCTAAGAGGGGCAAGAGCCAGGCGAAGATCAGGGGCAGGAAAAGAGTCCCCATCCCTGAGGAGGCTCTCTTCCCGCGCGAGCTTTACGAGATGGCGCTGACCGAGGGGCAGGTCGAAGTCCTCAAGGCCTTTGAAGACCTCGTTGAGAACGAGGGTATGCTCGTCGTCACGGCCGACAGGGGAAGGGGCAAGAGCGTCTCCATTGGAATAGCGGCGGTTGGTCTTGCCTTAGCCCTTGGAAAGCGCACGCGCATAGTCGTAACTGCCCCGGAGCCTGAGAACGTTCAGGTTCTCTTCCGCTTTGCAAAGCACGCCCTTGAGAGGCTCGGCTTCAAGCCCCACGTCGTCGAGGAGAAGGGTCTTATAAAGGAGCTCTACGCGAGGAAGATTGGACTGCGCTACTACCTGCCGGCGGAGGGCCACAGGAAGAGCGCCGATCTCTACATACTGGACGAGGCCGCCGGAATCCACGTGCCCATACTCCACAAATATCTGAACAAGCCGCGCGTCGTCTACTCATCAACCATTCATGGCTATGAAGGAGCCGGAAGGGGCTTCTCCGTCAAGTTCCTGAAGAAGGCGAGGAAAAAGCGCGAGTTCAGGGAGCTTCACATGGATAAGCCGATTCGGTATGCCGAAGATGACCCGATTGAAAAGTGGCTCTTCGACGTTCTCCTCCTCGATGCCGAGCCTGTAAAGCTGACGGAGGAAGACTACGGGCTGATAAAGAACAAGGAGGTCTATTTTGAGGAGCCAGACCTCGATGACTGGTTCGAGAACGACAGGGAAGATTTGAGAAACTTCGTTGGAATCTACATTTTGGCGCACTACCGCAACAGGCCGAGCGACGTGGCTCTTTTAGCGGATGCCCCCCACCACGAGGCGAGAGCTTTGAGGCTTAAGAACGGCAAGATAGTTACAGCCGTGCAGATAGCCAAGGAGGGCGGCATTCCAAAGAAGGTCATAGAGAAGATGGCCAAGGGCTACAAGCCGAGGGGCAACATAATCCCGGACATGATGGTCAAGCACCACATGCTCAAGGAGTTCGCGAAGCTCAGGGGCTATCGTATAGTCAGAATCGCCACGCACCCGGATGCCATGGATATGGGGCTTGGAAGCAGAGCGCTTGAACTGCTCGAAAAGGAAGCCCGCGAGAAAGGCCTCGACTGGATCGGTTCCGGCTTCGGCGCGAGCGAGGAGCTCGTGCGCTTCTGGATCAGGAACGGCTTCGCGGTGGTTCACCTCAGCCCGGCGAGGAACCCTGTCAGCGGGGAATTTACGGCTATAGTCCTCAAGCCGATAAGCGGGAGGGCAAAGAGACTCATAAAGGGGGCCAACGACGAGTTCAGGATCAGACTGACGGAATGGCTCGGCGATACCCATCGGGAGCTTGAACCGGAAATCGCGCGCTGGCTCTTCGAGACCCCCTTCGGAGAGGCCGTTGACTACACGGTTTACCTCACGGAGGTTCAGAAGAAGCGCCTCGATGCCTTTACCGGCAAGGTTCTCACCTACGACACGGTAGTCGATGCCGTGAAGCCGATAGTCAAGCTCTACCTCCTTGACGGCTGGATGAAGCCCTACCTCGACGAGAGGCAGATAAAGCTGCTGATCTACAGGGTTCTTCAGGCCCACAGCTGGGAGGAGACGGCGAGGCTCATAGGCAGGACCGAGACCTTCACAATGATAGAGGTGCGCGACATCATAAGGGGATTGTGGTACTATTACAAACGGATAATGAAATAGAGTTTAATTGATCCTGGCTAACTTTTTATACCCCTATGTCATATCCGGCATTAACAGGTGTTGATCCACTATAACATCGGTGACAACTATGGCGGGTGGAAGCTGGGAGAGGATAGTTTCGATAACAAAGGGTGGCATGAAGAGCATTGGGATGATGAAAAAGCATATAGGTCGTGGAAGGAAAATAGCGCTGCTTATTGATGGGCCGAATATCCTCAGGAAGGAGTTTGGGGTAAAGCTTGAGGACATCATGGGGGTCCTCGAAGGCATCGGCGACATTCGGGTGGCCAAGGTCATTCTCAACCAGTACGCCCCTCAGGGGCTGATAGAGGCAGTATCCAACCAGGGTTTTGATGTTGTTGTTGTCTCCGGGGAAACCGGAGTAAAGCTCGCTGTGGAGGCGATGCGTGAGATCTACAACCCGCACATAGACGTCATCGCCCTGGCAACCCGCAACGCGGAGTTCCTTCCCGTGATACTAAAGGCCAAGGAAAAGGGCAAGGAGACTGTGGTTATAGGAATAGAGCCGGGATTCTCGGTGGCCCTCAGACACGCCGCCGATTACACCATAACCCTGAAGTCAGGGGGTGGGGAACAGTGAGGGGAAGCCTCTTTAAGGTTCTCAAGAGGGGGGAGAAGGAGGGCAAACCCCCGGAAGAGAAGCCGCCCAAGCCAGAAGTCAAGAAGAGCATCGGGCTTATAATTGATGGGCCGAATATCCTCAGGAAGGAGTTCGGGATAAAGCTTGAGGACATTATGGAAGCCCTTGAGAAGGTGGGAAAGGTTCGCATAGCCAAAGTGGTTCTTAATCAGTATGCCTCTCAGGGGCTGATAGAGGCAGTGGTAAACCAGGGACTTGAACCGATAATTGTTGCGGGAGATACCGATGTCAGAGTGGCCATTGAGGCTATGGAAATGATCTATAACTCCGATGTTGATGTAATCGCCCTGGCTACCCGTGATGCGGACTTTCTGCCTATAATAAATGAGGCAAAGAGCCGGGGAAAGGAGACCATCGTAACCGGAACCGACCCTGGCTTCTCCGTGGCCCTCCAGAACGCAGCGGATTATGTCATAAAAATGACGAGCCGTGGGGGAGGTGAGGGCTAAGACAATTTTAAGTCCTCTGGATTTTTAGTGAATTTTTTGATGTCTTAGAATTGCATTACCACGGCTCTATCTGGAGGTTGCATACCTCCCTATGTTCGGTTTTTGAGATAAACTTGGCCATTTCCCTTTGTTCCAGCGATTATCCTGTTAACTGGACTGATGGAAGTTCTTGAATCGGGGGAGCAAAAGTTTATTTACCCTTTTATCACCTTATCTTTGAAAATGATAACCGGGTATTAAAACCGGGGGTGAGAAGAATGAGAAAACTTGCCGTACTGATGATTTTGGCGCTGCTGGTTGGGATGTTCGGGTCGGTTAGCCCGGTAATGGGTGTGGAAAGCAAGGAGCTCACGGTATATACGTATAACAGTTTCGTGAGCTATGGTCTGGCCAACGCCACCATACCGGAGTTTGAAAAGGTCTATGGAGTTAAGGTCAATGTGATAACCCTCGGAGACGCCGGTGAAGTCCTCAACAGACTGATCCTTGAAAAGGGCAATCCTCAGGCCGACGTTGTCATCGGGATAGATAACAGTCTTGCGGCCAAGGCCATCGCTGCTGGCGTCCTTGACGTCTACAAGCCTCCCAACATCAACGTCGTTCCGAAGGACTTAATAGACGCACTGGATCCCACATATCATCTGATCCCCTACGACTACGGTGCCATTGCCATCGTCTACAAGAAGAACCAGGTGAAGAACCCGCCGAGGACCTTTGAGGATCTTCTCAACCCCAGATGGAGGAAGAGCCTCATCTTGGAAGACCCCAGGACAAGTTCCACGGGAATGGCATTTCTCCTCTGGACCATTGCCGCCTACGGTGACCCCGGCTGGCTCTATTACTGGGAGAAGCTCAAGCCACAGATATACCAGATAACCAAAGGCTGGGACGCTGGATGGGAGATGTGGGATAAGGGTGAGGCTCCTCTGTTTCTCAGCTATGCAACCGACCCAGCCTACGACGCGTACTATTACACAAACGGTAGTGAGCCTAACATCGGTGCGGTTCTCCTCAATAATACTGCCTACGTCCAGGTGGAGGGTGTTGGCATAGTCAAAGGTTGCAAGCACCCTGCCCTTGCCAGGAAGTTCGTGGAGTTCGTCCTGAGTAATGAATTCCAGAGGGAAGTG
>JALVUT010000443.1 GCA_027035445.1 Thermococcus sp. | reverse complement strand
GCGCAAGCACCTCAACCTCCTCGGGTTTTAAGGTGTTCCAGTAAAGGGTGTAGTACGGATGAAACGGGATGTCCAGAACCTTTGAGAGGTGCATGGCTTCCTCCACGGTTGGCTTAACCCTCAGAGGGTCCTTTAAGAGCTCATCAAGGGAATCTGGATCCATCTCAAGGTAGTCCGCGGCTTCCTCAACGGCCCCACGCGGGTTCTCCGAGAATGGTTTCAGTTGAACCTCGTAGGTCTCTTCCACCGCCGCGATCAGCTCCTGGATCCACCACTCCTCGGCGTAGTTGGCGGGAAGGAGGGTCTGGTTGTTCTCGACGAAGTCGCCAAAGTTGACCAGCGCGTCGCCGACGTAGAGGATCTCCTCAAGCTCATTGCGAACCCTCAGGGCAGTCTCGTAGTCGTCAACCCGGACGACGCTCCCGTCCCTGAGCTTGACCACGGGGCCCTCAACCGTTGTCGCAGGGGTAACGATACATCCCTTTCCCGGCCTTTCGGTCTTCATCTGGGTGCCCACCGCAATGAACTCATCAAGGATCAGCATCGTTGCGGGGTTGACGCTCCAGGTGGCGAAGCCGCTCGTCCTTGAGCGGCCATACCTTAACCTGAAGCCACCGTTAGTTGATGGCTCGGCAAAGAGTGGCCTGCCGCCGATGATTTCCTTGGTATACTTCCGATTTGGAGCAATACTGGCCCGGAACTTCTCGTAAAGCCTGTAATAGAAGCCCTCCTCAACCTTTTCCTTAACCTCGCTAGAGCCGGTGTTCGAATCCTCAGGGATCTCCCCGGATTTTGTACCTTCTTTGTCAGCTTTACCCTTCTCCTTTGCTTCAACGAACTCCTTTATCCAGTCCCAGCCCCCTATTCCCATCTTGTCTATGTACTTAACGAGCTTCTTCGCCTTCTGGAGAACGCCCTCGGCCATAACGAGTATCGCACCGCCGCGAATGTGGTTGGTCTCCACCCCCTCAACATCGCGGTGGGAGACCTCAACCTTGTCCGTTTCCTCGCCGGTTATCTCTATGGGAATGTTCTCCATGGTAAGGCGCACTTCATCGGCCTCTGGATGATACTGCAGCCGTGTAACCGCCCTGTGGTATAGATCAACTTCCTCAACCATTCTCTCCACATGCTCCTTGCTCGGCTTGAAACGGTCAAGACCGAGCCTCTTTCTCACGTAGTCGCCAACGAGAACGCTCAAGGCCTGGGCAGTTCCGCCGGAGCTCCTTATCGGCCCGGCGTAGTAGAGCGCGAGGTACTCGCTCCCGTCGGCCCAGGTGTTGCGTTTGATTTTAACGTCCGCTATCCCCTCGAGGGGGGCGGAGACTATACCCTCCGTCAGGATGGCCAGTGCAGTCCTCACAGCCTGCTCGGCTGTTTTCTCTTTATCGCCGATCTTTCCGAACCTGCCTTCGATGATCTCGTCAACCACTCTGAGTGCGGCTATCTCCTTGCCGTACTCCTTCACCAGCTCACGGATGCGCGGGGCGACGCCCCTTGGTCCAACGAGACTCTCAACACGACCGGCCATGTCTGTGGCTCGAGGAACCTCAACCTCAAGGGTTGGATCCCTTCCTTGGGCCCTGGCCTTCCCCGCCAGTTCGTACGCCCTGTCTATCTCGCGCTGGAGCCATTCAAAGTAAGCCTTCATTTCTTCAGAATGAATCTCCACGGTTCAAACCCCCTCACAAAACTGGTCGAAGTGCACGACCGCCCTGAGTTTCGCGGTTTCAACGTCGATTATGGGAACCATTGCAGGGGTGGGGACGATGTTCACCATTTTCTGGAACTCCGTCTGGGCCTGCCACGTACCCGCGTTTATAACGAAGACTCCGTTGTACGTCTGGTACTCCATAACGTGGACGTGACCGGTCTGAAATAGGTCGGGAACGTTCTCGATAACCAGGAGATCCTCCGGATCGGGAGCTATGGGCACTTTCTCCCCGAAGGTGGGGGCAAGGTGCCGAAGCTTAAGGAGGTTAACGGTGGCTTCGGCCGGGCGGTGATGGCTCCTCTTCGGAATTATATTGACAACGTCCTCGATGCCCCTTCCATGGTATATCAAAAAGTCCCGTCCGTGAAGCCGCAGGACGGCAGGATTGCTGATTATGGTTGTGTTTTTGAGTTTGAATATCGGCCGGGCGTATTCCTCATAGAAACCGGGCTGGGGGAGCGCTGTTCTAGCGGCATCATGATTGCCCGGGCCTATGAACATGTGTATATGCTCCGGGACATTTTTCAGCAGGTTCGCGAGTGCCTCGTACTGGTCGAAGATGTCTGGAATGGCGAGCTCCTCGTACTGACCGGGATAGATTCCCACACCATCAACAACGTCACCGGCAAGCACCAAGTATTTGACCCTGCTCACAAGCTCCTCCTCGGTTCGGTTGTTCACCTCCCCGTTGAGCCATTCAAGAAAACGCATGAAGGCTTTCTCACAGAACTTGTTCGATCCAACGTGAAGGTCGCTCAGAAGAACGGCATAGACCTTCTCCTTAAGGGGGGGCTTGCTCTTCCGGAACTTGGGAACATCCGGGAGGTATATCCTGTTGGCAAAGAAGATGTTCCTGCCGGAAGGTCGCCCCTTAAACGCCACCACAGAATCTGGCATTATCTGGAAGAACTTCTTCGCATCCTCATTCCTCCTGTTAATGAAAACCTTGATCCCGCCGGTGCCGTCCTCGAGCTCAAACATGTAACCCTTCTGGGTCTCACGCTTGGAGTTAACAAGCCCGATTATAGTCACCTCTTCGTCAGTACGGAGGTAGGAGAGCTTTCCGATATCGATGACACCGCCGACTTCAGGGTTTTCGCGGAGGATACGCTTCATCTTCCTAAGCCTGCTCCTGAATAGTTTTGCGTAGGCCTTCACTATTATCTCCCCGTCCTTCCCGTTGGCGTTTCTGGCCTTCGGTGGCGAGAGCTTGAAGTTCTTAACATCAAAGACAACCTGCCAGTCGTCCGGAATCTCGGGTGCGCGGTAGTGAAAGCCCTCCCGGGGACTTAGAGAAAGGTCCCCATAGACGGTGTATGCTTTTTTTTCGCCCTTGGGGAGCTCTTCTTCATACGTTATTGGAACCCCATAATCACCGTAGACAACTCTGGACAGAGACTCCTCTTCATCGCCCGATTCATGGCCGCTCATGTCCTCGTTTTCATTGGAAGTTCCGTTTGAGTACCCGTTCTCCGGAGACTCCCCCTCCAGTGGAAGGGCGGGTGCAGTTTCCGGCAGTGATTGAGAACGAACCTGCCCAGAAAACGGCTCCGAGGCACCCTTGGCCGACTCCCCCCCGGGAGTTCCAGTGGAAATATAACTCCTTCCCCCATCAAGTTCGCCAGTTTCTGCCCCAGATTGACCAACAGGGGCGGGACCTTCCTCCAACTGACCGGTAGTTCCAGTGGAAATATAAGTCCCCGAATCCTCTGAGAGAGCAATCCTCCGGCTGCTCGTATCAACAGGTTCGGGCGATTCTTCATGTTTTTGGGAAGAAGAAGTAGATTTAAGGGGGGATTCCCCAGAAGTGGGCCCCCGGAACTCCCCCTCAGCGCCCCTATTACGGGCACCGGAAATAAAATTTTCCAGTGGAGTGGCCTTTGGAAGAAGGCCCTTCTCTTCCAGAAAACCCCTAGCGATCGTTGAATCCACCACGAACGTTCCCCGAATCCTGGCGAACTTGACCAGTTCAGCCAGGGTAAAGTCTCTGCGGTAGTATCCCTCGAGGAGGTAGTAAGCGGAGGGAGTGATTAGGTACTTGTTGGACATGAGGTCCTCTATCAGGCCCATTATAGCAACCTCCTCTGATGTGAGAGGGTCAGTGTCAGCATGCTCTGGAGCTGGGGGTCGTACCGGTATATATTCTTGACCTTATAAGGGGTTATGTTCAAACGGATCTCCTTTGTCCTGCCGTAGCGCCCCTTGCTCACGACCTTTGCGTTTATTATACCCAGCATATCCAGCTCGTTTATCAGGTCACTGACCCTGCGCTGGGTTAGGGGTTCTAGATCAATATGATCGCAGAGGTTTTTGTAAACTGAGTACACATCACCGGTGTTTGCAGGTAGTTCGCCGTTCTCATCGAGAAGAACCACAGCGTAGAGAAGAACCTTGGAATGAAGCGGTAGAGTCTTGATGACCTCCTCCATGGTATCCTGCTCGATCTTTTCCTGAGCCTTCCAGACGTGCCTTTCGGTGACCTTGGAAGCCCCTTCACGCTCGGCCAGCTCTCCAGCAACCCTCAGGAGGTCGAGTGCCCTTCTGGCATCACCATGTTCACGGGCGGCCAGTGCCGCACACAGGGGGACGACACCACCATCAAGCACACCGTCGTTAAAAGCATCCCGAGCACGCTGCATCAGGATATCCCTCAGCTGGTTAGCATCGTAGGGTGGAAACACGATTTCCTCCTCACTTAAACTGGAGAGCACCCTCGGATCCAGGTAGTCCTTAAACTTTAGATCATTTGAGATACCGATTATACTGACCTTGGCCTTGATGAGGTCAGTGTTTACCCTCGTCAGGGAGTAGAGGACGTCGTCCCCGCTTTTCTTGATGAGTTTATCGATCTCGTCCAAGACGATTATCACGAACCGTTCGTTGGCGTCTATGACCGTTTTCAGTCTGGCATAAACCTCATCAGTTGGCCATCCCACCAGCGGAACCTCCACACCACTTTCCGGCCGGAAATGATTGACGATGTTGGCCAGAACGCGGTACTGGGTGTCCACTATCTCGCAGTTTACGTAGATAACATCAACGGGAACCCGGTACTTGTTAGAGATACGTTTTAGTTCCTCCGTTACGAACTTTATGGTGACGGTCTTACCGGTCCCGGTCTTTCCATAGACGAATATGTTCGAAGGGGTTTCTCCACGGAGAACCGGGACCAAGATATGGGCAAGGTCCTCTATCTGTTCACGCCTGTGCGGGAGTTCTTTGGGTGTGTAACTGTGCCTGAGAACCTCTTTATTTTTGAAGATTTTCTTTGCATGCAGGTACTTTTCAAACACCGAACCCAGGTAGCTATCGTCCATGCCCTTCACACTCCACTGGAAACCATGCCCTCCGTTGTTGATTTTACATAAATAACTTCAATTATTATCATTTCTACAGATTTTCCCAGATTATATGGGTTATACGACAATCCACCGACAGGAAATTGAATATGAGACGTGCACTCCACAGGACGCACTGGATACAGTGGAAGCAGAGATAAATAACCGTCAAGGGTTTATATGCCTTCTGGACAGGGGAGTGTAAAAAGTGGGATGTAAAAGGATCGGGATAGTCAGAAATATCCAACGTCCTGGGCCTCGGATGGGGTGCCCTTCTGGGCTTTTAAAACCGTATTGAGCAACTTTTCAGCATCCCCCTCCAACATCCCAACCTTCTTGGTCAGGAACTGCATAAGCTCCTCCCTTGTGGCACCCTTCTCAAGCCTTGAAACGATCATACCAACGAGACGGTTAAAGACTTCGTTGGCGAATTCCTTCTCAAGTCCAAGGTTGGTAACCGCCGCCTGGAGACCAATGAGGAGGACTGTTAGTGCATCGTTGAACTCGTCCTTACCGAGGGTTTTCTTGTCGAGATCCACCCTGAGGGTAACCTCATCGTTCATACCAGAGAGGGTGTACTTGAGCAGGTTAATGTCGTCGCTGAGTTTAAGGAGGGCATGGTACACTCTGAGCCGGTCATCGGTAT
>JALVUT010000442.1 GCA_027035445.1 Thermococcus sp. | reverse complement strand
ATGCGGTTTAACGTAATTGTACCAGTAAACGAACTCCTAAATGGAATCAAACAGATGGAGCTTTTGCTCCATCTTTTCTTCTTGTTCACATTCCCCTCCACCAAACCATGAGTAAAACTTTGTGGACTGTGTGGAATGTGGATGCTGTAATTCCTTTCTACCAGCTTTTCCAGCGAAACCGGCTGAGTTTAGGTTTGTACACGATTACGAGAATCCTGACGAAATAAGGATGATTTGCTTTTCGTCTATCTGCTTAGGTTTTCTTCCCGGTTTAAGTTCTGGGATTTTTCGTGTTTCCTCATATTGTTGTTGTTTTTAATCTGGTAAACTCTTCCCGGCGTTACTCTTGTCACTGAAAGATTTTACTCCCGCAATTACAGAGCTACATGTTTTTTTTCTATCAATAAATCTCCATAAGGTAAATTAAACGGACCCGGCGGGATTTGAACCCGCGATCTGCAGCTTAGGAGGCTGCCGCCTTATCCATGCTAGGCTACGGGTCCCCGTTTAATACCAAGCCGCCGGCGGGATTTGAACCCGCGACCTGGTGATTACGAATCACCCGCTCTACCAGCTAAGCCACGGCGGCTCGAGACATTTCAGTTTTGTGCTGGGGTACCAATCCCTGCGAATGTGTTTTGGTAGTGGCTGGAATAAAAACTTTGCTTATGGTCTCCCTTTGGAACACTGGAAGCTACTCCCCGTCTCCACTTCTATCATTTTGAAGAAAAATGTAACGCTTCACGGGCCTGAATCCCTTGCCTATGAAGTATATTTCAGCGCTCCTCTTCCTCGAGGCTTTCGGGCTGTGAAATTTTTTAAATCTGAAGTAGGGTTTCATCTCTCTGAAAATTTTTTGAGTTTCCTCCCCCTGAAACATCTTTACAACGAAATTTCCCCCGTACTTTAGAACGGATCTCGCTATTCTGAAAGCAGACATTACGAGCTCAACGGACCTGAAGTGGTCAATAGACCAGTGCCCTGTAATCTTCGGGGATGCGTCGCATATCACGGCATCATATTTGCTGTAAACAGATTTTATCCTGTCAATCGTTTCGTCGTCGTTTATGTCTCCTCTGATAAACGTTACACCTTCGATCGGCTTCATCGGATTCATATCCACGGCAACGACTTCCGCTCCGAGCT
>JALVUT010000441.1 GCA_027035445.1 Thermococcus sp. | reverse complement strand
TGATTGAAGCCATTCTGGAATACTTTTCTTGACACCCCGGATGGTGGTGTTATGTTAGAAATCCTGGGTGGGCCGCTAGCTCAATTGGTAGAGCAATGGACTCTTAATCCATAGGTTCCAGGTTCGAGTCCTGGGCGGCCCACTAAGATTCGCGATTTAAAGCCCACTTAGAGATCACGATTACTGAGACCAGATTGCAACAAGAGGTTTTTTGACACTCTTTTGACAGATTCTCCGAATGCTTGAAGCTCAAGGGATAGCGGACGCCTTTTAAGTGGACAAGCTGTAAAACTTAAGGGGTTGGATTCGGATTTTGGGCGATTATTCGGAATTTTTCTTCCGGCGGTAGTCGGTAAGGGAGACCACCTTGGTGGGTGAAGAGAAGATGGATTCCACCATCTCGGCCCTGAGGCGGGCGTATCTCCTGGTGGTCTGCGGGGACTTGTGTCCCAGGGCGGCTCCGACCTCTTCGTAGGAGTAGCCACCCCGTAAGCGTTGCATAGCAAAGCTATGTCTGATCGCGGCGTAAAGAGAGATGTTAATCCCGGCTTTCCTGCACGCCTCCTTCCAGATAGCGAGTAGGCGCTTGTAGGGGTAAGCTATCCACCGGTTCCGGTCTTGGTAGGAAAAGACAAACATCGAACGCTTGTTTCGGGCCTGCTCTTCGATTATCTCTCGGATACGGCCCACTAACGGAATCACCTTGGGGGCTTTCTCTTTCGGTGTTTCCACAAGCCGGTCCAGAGAAAAAGACCGGTGGATAATCGCATACCCTTCCCGCAGGTCCAGGGCGTCCCACATAAGGGCGCGAAGTTCCCCTATGCGAAGTCCGGTCAGGAACCCGAATTCGAAAATAGGTCTATGTTCAGGCGGTACGTGCGAAAGGATAAGGGCCTGTTGTTCCATGGAGAGCCATTTGATCGGCTTTTCCTCCTGGGGGATGGCCTGGGGTAGCTCAGGCACCCGCTCGATGTATTCGAGGCGCTTCGCCCAGTTAAGGAAAGCCCTGAGCTCGACGAAGCACTTACGGATGGAGCTCGGGGAAAGTTCTCCTTCTTCGAGGAGGGCGCGGTAGAACTCCTGGAGGTGGTAGGCTTTGATTTCCCGGACGTCCATCTCACCGAAGTGGGGGATGAGGCGGTGCTT
>JALVUT010000440.1 GCA_027035445.1 Thermococcus sp. | reverse complement strand
AACGAGCAAAACAAACTAACAAGCCAAACACTGCCAAGCGGTAAAGTAATAAATTACCACTACAACGATAAACAAGAGTTAAGCTCTATAGATATAGACGGGCAAACACTAATAGATAATATCACCAAAAACCGAAATGGTTTAGTAAGCTACAACTACCCTAATGGCAACACTCACACAAGAGAATATGACACAAATGGAAGAGTAACAAAACTAATTTATCCTAACTACACGGAAGATGTTACATACGATAAAGTATCAAACATCACAAAACTAATTGAAGATAGCAATAAAACAAAAACATTTAATTATGATTTAAGAGACAGGCTAACAAAATACAAGCACAATAACACAGATTATCAAAACTTCACTTACGACCCTAACGGCAACAGAGTAACCCTAAACCAAGAGGTAAACAAAACCATAAGCTACCTCTACAAAGAAAAATCAAATATTTTACAAACAATAGAACACTATAAAAGAGTAGATGAAAACAACACCAAAAAAGAGAAAGAGATAACACTAAACTACGACAAAGCAGGCAACATAATAGGCGACGGTAAACACATCTACACTTACGATGCTAAAAACCGCTTAATTAAAATAGATAACAACATCACTTACACTTACAACTATAAAAACCAAAGAGTAAGCAAAAGTGTAAACAATAAAACAACTTACTACATTTACGACGATTACAAACTAATAGGCGAATACAACGAAGACGGCACTCCAATTAAAGAGTATATCTATTTAGATGATACACCAATAGCTGTACTTCAAGATAACAAAGTTTACTATATCTATGCAGACCATTTAAATACACCAAGAAGAGTAGCAACAAGCGAAGATAACACTATAGTTTGGAAGTGGGAGAGTAAGCCGTTTGGAGAAGATAAACCGACAGGCACATACACACTAAACCTAAGATTCCCGGGGCAATACTTTGACAAAGAGAGCGGCTTTAGTTATAATATTAACCGATACTATAACCCTAAGCTTGGTAGATATATGCAAAGCGACCCGATTGGTCTTGAGGGTGGGGAGAACTCGTATCTGTATGCTAATGGAAATAGTTTGCGGTTTGTGGATAAGAAAGGCAATGTTTTTGGGTATATTGATCCTGTATTTAGTGATGATTTGAATA
>JALVUT010000439.1 GCA_027035445.1 Thermococcus sp. | reverse complement strand
CGTGGGCGATGTAGAAGTCGCGCATTTTCATCACCTGGTTCCTATTACGTAGCCAGCGATATAAGGGTTTTTGCGATGGCCCTATGAGGGAAGAGCGCGTAAGAAGGAAGGGGGTACCCATGGAGAAGCCGATTTCCGACCTCATATCCCTCCGGGGAAAAAGGGCGTTAATAACCGGCGCCGCCTCCGGGATAGGCCGCGCAACAGCCTGCGCTTCGCCGAGGCGGGGGCAAACCTTGAACTCGTTGACCTCAACGAGTCCGGCTTGGCCGAGACGAAAGGGCTCGCCGGGGAGTTCGGCGTGGAGGTAAACCTCCACCGCGTCGACCTCTCGCGGAAGGTGGAAATAGATACCCTCTGGGAAGCCCTGAAGGGCAGGGAGCCCGATATACTCGTCAACAACGCCGGAGTTTACTGGTTCAAGGACTTCACGGAGGTTGAGGAGGGCTTCTACGAGAAGGTCATGGAGATAAACCTGCACTCCGTATTCTGGATGTGCCAGCACTTCGTGAGGGCGAGGAAGGACAGGGGAGGCGTGATAATCAACGTGAGTTTGATAGAGGCCTTCCTGCCCTTCGCCAAAGGTCTAGTCCACTACGACGCGGCGAAGCTCGGCGTGGTGGCGATAACGCGGGCGATAGCGAGGGAGTACGGGAGGAAGATAAGGGCCAACGTCATTGTGCCGGGCGGAATAGAGACCGAGGGAGTTAAGAAGCTCAAGAAGGAGGCCATAATGAAGTTCGACATGGAGAAGATAGGCATATCTTTCAACTTCAACGCTCGTCTTCCGATGGGCCGCTTTGGCCAGCCGGACGAGGTCGCGAGGGTGATGCTCTTCCTGGCGAGCGACCTGGCCAGCTACGTGAACAGGGCGGTAATCCCGGTCGATGGGGGATTCCTGTCGACTTGATCCAGCAAGCTTATCGTCTCCTTCCCAGGAGAACGCCGATCGCCAGTCCTATTCCAACCCCCGCCAGTGCCCCGATCAGGCTGTTCTCTGCCCCATGAACCCGGTGGGGTTCCCCCGGCAGGACGGAATTGTGAAGGTTCCAACGCTTCCGTTCATCTCCGGGCTTGGGAACCGGAATTGGAGGAGCGGAAAGGCCAGCGTCGTGTTGTTCCGAAGGTCGTACCTGAAGATGACGTACT
>JALVUT010000438.1 GCA_027035445.1 Thermococcus sp. | reverse complement strand
CTTCATGAGGCGGGTTAATACCTATGCTATGATACCAGGCATACTTTATGCTATTGTCATTCATCCTAACGATATTTGCTATAAAGAAGGACAAGGCTAGAGTCATAGCAATACTAGTCACTAAAATCTCCCAGGGATTGATTGCTCCCTGAACCGCTATACGATAGACTTTGCCTGCAAAGAGCACTTCTTCTGTATTGATTGGCGGAAATAAAGAGACTATGAAAGCATAGTACACGAAATAGACTAGTATAGCCGCTGCTACGGCCCACCGCCAGGCCAAGCCGAATGGACTAGGATACCCGCTAGGTGCTTTAGCATCAAACATGCTTACTACAAGGCTAGCTTCACTTGGAGAAACCTTAGCAATATACTGATCACCGTACTTTGTCCTAATCAACACTCTATCTTCTGTACGGATCTCTTCAAAATCATCATCATAGAAGACATTAACTTTTCCATCTAAACTCTGGATAATCAACATACGCTCAGGGGGACGAGGGCTAAAGAAGAAACCTATGACCTCTCTAAGCCTTCTTAGATGAGCTAGATTATCATGTTTATAAACAAGAATCGTGAAGAACAGGAGACCCATTGGGATGGATAAAAAGAGTGGAATTAGGACTTCAAGCCTCATGTTATCGCCTCTTGAACACGAGTACTGCTAGCAGGGCCAGTATGATTACTGCGAGCAGACCTAGGAGAGCATACTTGGCATACATGTTCTCATTGGATGCTGTTACGGTTCCTGCTTCGCCGCCCATAGTCTCGGCAAGGGTCACGGTCTTGCTCAGCTTGTATATGGTTCCGTCCCAGACACCATCAACGAGGATCTTGGCCTCGGCAAGCGGACGGCCAGCATCCAATACAACTGTACCACTCTCATCGGTAACACCATAATCTAGCACTACATTAGCTGGATCAACAAGCCTGACAAGCATGCCTGGTATCAATACTCCACGATCATTGAAGACTTTAACTTCGAGTTTACCGCCGCCAAGATCCTTAACATCAATGTTTAGCCCCTTGTCCTGCTCCTGGTCAGCATATACTACGATGTATGCATTCTTCAACGGATGGGTCAGCGGAATGTCAATATAACCAGATGATCCAACAGCATACTCTCCATACTTGGTACCATCCTCACCAAGAATGGTTACGTAAGAGCTGCTGGGAGCGTAGACCCTAACCTTCATGCTTGGCACTAATGCTTCCACCGCAGCGCCTACAAGAGTAGTAGTATCAAGACTAATAGCATAGTCTAATACCTGAGTAGTATTGCCAGCATGCTGGCCGGTAATAGTAAACTCCCTAATGACATTACCATTGCTATCCTTGATTCTAATAATAGTGCCCTCAGGAAACCACTCGAAATGCACCTTGTTATCGCTCTTAAGCGATTTAATAAGCCACAGAAACGGGTGCTCGGCTGGTATTCTCGTTATACCACTACCTGTTGCCGCACCCACGTACCCGTGGCTTAACTCGACGAAGTGAGTTCCATTGAACCATGTTGGGTCGAAGATGAATGCCAACCCATTGCTCGGTATTACGTGTCTGCTGTAGTAGTCCTGTACCTCTGAATCCGATAATGCATCTGTATATATTATTGCGTGTGATACATAGCCGTTCTGGGTGGCTACCACGAAGTTTGACGATGTTATTGTGAAGTTTATATCTGCCCACCAACTACCGCTGGCATCAGCATATATGCTTCCGTCTCTGAAGAGCTTCCTTACACCATTCTTGCCGCTGAACACTAGTACCTCATCAATCCATTTACCTATTTCACCATATACGCTATGTCCATATACTAGGATCGAACGCCTTGAAGAGTTGTAATATAGGTGGTGCCATAGATAGATTGGGTCGACCCCAACATCGGGATACCCAGCCCACGAAGCTATGGGCTTCCAAGTTGCAGGTATTGATGCTACGTAATATTTAACTGCGAAGCTAACCTCATCAGTACTTGCACTAGTAGCTGGTGAATCAACGTTCTCAAATAAAATATAATTCTTACCATTACTGTAAACATCATAACCATGCCAAGCGACAACATCGTTTACTGTGAGGTCGATGTCTTGTAGTTCTAGTTTTTCGTATAGGTGTGTGTCTTTTTGTTTGATCTGCCATCCCTGTTTGTCTGGTGTTACCTCGTAGACTTGTCCTGGCCTTATTTCTCCGAACTGTAGTGCTACTAGTACTGGCTTCTTGCCGATCTCCTCGGTTAGTGGTAATGGGAGTATGCTTGTCATGGCTGTTGATGTCCTGTATATCAGGTATACTGTTATCCCTATCATGCCGAGCACTATCATCATAATAATGATTAGCGCCATGAACGACGACTTGGCGGCCATGCTTTTCTTCCCCCTCATGAAGGCAAAGAACATGAGAGCAACAGCTGTAACACCAGCACCGAGAAGGAGATACCTTATCTGCAGATCATTTACACTTACTGGGTTGTATCCAGAACCTGTTGAGGGCGTTGTAGTACTTGGTTCCGGCAATGCCTCAGGCTCTGATACTTGTGCTCCCTGTGCTACAATAGTGTATTTCGGTTCAGTGGCTACGAATGAGTATATGAACTTGCCATCGACCGAGAACTTAACTGTTCCATCCCAGTCATAAACAATTGTTACTTCGTGCTTCTTGTTGGGTTCAAGATCGACGTATGCCTTGTCCTGGTCGGTTCCCCCCTCACGCCAGACTATCTTAATACCGTGCTTTGCTTCCCAATTCCATGTTTTCTCTCCCCAGCCCAACGCAAACACAGTATATTTCTCGCATGATATACCGAAGGCATCGCCAAGCGTGTTACCCCACAGTGGGGAATCAGGGACATAGACCTTTGCCGTAACCTTGTAGCCTCTGGGTAGATAATATCCGCTAGGCGTAGGGTTCACAGCATAGTTAGCGTAGGCCAGCATGCCCCCAATTGCTATGAGGGCCACTAGAGCTATTACTAGAGCCTGCATGCGCTTCATGTCTGAACCCCTACAATTATGGGTTATAGGAGAAAAAACCGCTAGGCTTAGAGATGGATCGGGTTAGGGATTTTCTTACCACTGGCAAGCAATAGGAATAACATGATGATCGCTATTGCGCCAAGACCAAATGCGATCGCAGTGAGATACTCGGGATGCAGCCATGCCAGAACAGCAGCAGTAATTCCACCGAGAATCAATAATATCAGAAAAACAGCTAGGAACATGGCTATTCCACGTCTCCTATGCTTACCGCCGCTTGCTAGCACGAACATTAGTAGCAGTAGTGCTATGGCTCCAAGACCGATCAATGCGTACTTCTCAGCGTTGCCGCTTAGACCATGTATGCTTAGGCTATGGCTCGTGGTTGTTACCTCGGTCGTGGTATCTTGTTTGTCCGCATCAAGGACTAGTTTGACTGATGCTGTCCATGCAGCGTATGATGTTTGTACGCCTACATAGATCTTGCCCTTCGGGTGCTGCTGGATCCACTGTGTTACATCGTAGGATCTAGGTCCGTCGCCCTCATATGTCACATCGGTGTATTTGTCAGAGTAGCTGCTTGGTATTGGGCTGGGCCATCTGTGTGCATTTGTTATTGTGTTCTCGAAGGGCGTGTAGTAGTGCCCGTTTCCGTCGTCGAACAGTATTATTACCCATCTGGCCCAGGGATCATGCGTTGCAGGCTTGAACTGCACTACCAGTTTAGCGGACTTGATGTCCGTGTACTTTGAGACATCGTAATCAAACACTACTACGTGCTGGTGTAGAGCAATCGTCTTACTGCCGAGATCAACCTCGTACGTCCCGGCAAGGTATTTCGCATAAAGTGTTACCTTATCGAAGCTAGCAGTACTGTTAGCTACAGCGCCGAGCGCAATGATGCCTGACCCGCTGCCCTGATAGATGCTCGTACCATCCTCTAACCCGAAACCTATCTTGCCATCCATAACCGTGACCACTACTGTATCAGCGGTTGTCGAGAGACTGGCTACGGCCGTCTTGCTACTAGTACCATTGACCATATATACTGTAATACCCGTTGATGTCTTGACCAGCTCGTAGCCTAGCAGCCGGGACTGGTTATACGCTATCGGGTCGAACACACCAATAGCGCCGTTACCCGCAAATTTCACCTCGGCATAACCGTCCAGGACAACCGGATACGCCAAGAACACGTCTTCATTGTCATTGTTAGTTATGTTAAGGACTCCATTGCTTACCGAGTAGCTTGTGAGCGTGGTATTCCAGGCCTGGCCAGCAAGCGTTATGTTACTGAACTTTGCAACCTCATCTGCACTCAAGAAGTCGAAGCTGGCAAGTGCAACATATTGTGGAGTAGTAGCGTTGGTGTTCATAATAGCTAGCGGGCTCACCAGGATCAAGGCAAGGCTTACAGCCAAGATCAAGGCCTGCTTATTAAATGCTCTACTCAGGCCTACTCACCCCGAGAAGACTATCCCCCGGGGATCGGATCGGCCCCGGGGACATAGAATAGATCGTTTAATGTAACTGATAAGAGGGCTTCCTAAGCCGTCAATATAGAAAAATTCTTAGGGCTTATGAGGCCTTGGAAGCGGTAAAACACCCTTTAGTAAAATAGTATCCGGCTCAACCGTCCTTATAGCGCCAAGAAGACCCTGTGTCCTCTTATTCCACTTCCTAATCTCAACAGTAATAACAATATTAACAATACTAACACCATCACGCTGTAAAAGCTTCAAAATCTTGGCCAAACTCCTACGATCAGGATCCGTGAGAGCAATCAAATAATACTCCATCATATCAACCCCTTAAGTATGGGATCACCTTTTCTAGTTCTTTCACTAGGATTGAATAGAGTTGATCTGCCCGGCGTCTCGTGTCGTCATAGTGTGTTCCCGATATGCTTAGTTCTCTGCTCATCAATAGTTTGACAGCATCTTCAGGAATCTTGTTCTCTATTGCTGTCTGCTTGGCTCTTTGCTCAAAGAAGCTTCTGAGGAAACCATGTTCAATGTCGTGGTGATGGTACCAGTCCTTGAAGTATCTGTATGGTTTTCCTAGGGGTACTGTTTGTTCTATTTCTCTGAGAAGGCTTCTTGGGAAATAGATGTAGTCGCAGCGTTTACCCGCTTCTTTTATGCCTACATAATACCTGCAAAACGTCTCTGCGCAATATAATCTTGGCTCGTAGACACTATTCATGTGTTGCACTATCTCGTCTGGCTTCCAGTTGTTCAGCATATATACTATGTGGGAGAGCCTTACACCACTATATGCCTTAAGTTTAAGCAGCAGTTTATAGGCCCCATCAACTTTTCCAAGAACTTCTGCAACTCTATCATCCGGGATCCACTTCTTTGTCTGGTGTCTACGCTTCTCTTGGAGCTTGTAGTGGTCTAGGAGAGCAAGCTTAGTGTTATAGTCTATCAAGCCCTCATTGGATAGAAAGTGAATCCATTTTCGGACTGCTTTCCGCTGTTTCTCCTTCAATTCAGAATTCTTAACCCATCCGCCAAGCTTCTTGATAACATTTACATAATACTTGGCGGTATCCTCAGAGACCTGGTCCAGCAGCCAGTTGTAGAATTTATCCAGTAGCCTGGCATCATCAAACCTTACATGCCTGGGGTAAAACTCTGATAGAAGAAACCCTGAATTTCCGCCGTGCGAGGGCGGCGCTCTTCCAGCTGAGCTACCGGCCCACCATGTAAACAGTTCTAGTAGTCTGGCTCTTTATTATGTTTTCTCCACGACCCGTAATCCCTGGCTAATCATACTGTGTGTT
>JALVUT010000437.1 GCA_027035445.1 Thermococcus sp. | reverse complement strand
GAATAAGCTTAACTCTCTACGCGAGGTTTGACACTGCAAAGAGGAGAGCTGTATTCAACGGAGTGATTGAAGAGTATGGGGGCAGAGATGATGACGATTACCTGATTGAACTCGCAAAAGAGAGAGTTATCGGCATGGCACTCTCGCAGGGAGCGATGGAGGAGGACGTTAAAGATGTTAAGCTCATTTACTTCAACTCCTACAACGTCATCAGAGGTGGGGTTGAGAAGGGAAGAATTGCCGACATCGTCGTGCAGATTGAGCCGGGAATCAGTGCTGAATTTAAATAAATGACAACTGTATAACGGTTGCATATCAGTAAGTTTTGTTAATCGGTACGGACAAAACGTTAACGAATTTAAAAGCATCAGCCAAGAAATCCCCTCACTCTCGCAGCCTGAAGAATTTTTTCGTTGAGGGTCGAAATCCTGTTGCTTTTGAGTGCTTCGTAAACTCCCTCTGCAAGCTCAAAGTCTCCTGCTTCGAAACCGAATTCCTCCAGCCTCCTGTAGTCGTAAACTTTTTCAAGTTTCAGCTTTCTGCACACTTTTTTGCTGAAAAACCTCAGGGCGAAGTTCAGCTCTTCTCTATACCTTTCTGCAACAACTCCAAGCTCCCTGTCTCCAAGTCCTCCAAGGCCGATAATCTCCGGAGGCAGGCCAATGGAGTAAAGAGAACAGCAAAAAGGTATTGCTCTCGGTAGCTGAACGCCGTTCACACTTCTCGGATAGCCAAACAGACCCACGTGGAGCTTTCTCGCCCTCCTCCTCGGCACATGAATCGACAGGGCGTTCACTATATCGGCAACGAGCAGAACGTGTTTTCTGTAGTTTTCCGCAATTTTATCTGCTAATTCAAGCATATCTTCCTCAACGTCCTCTGCTTTGAGCCTGGGCTTTACCGAATTTATCTCCTCTATACCCTTCACAACTGACCTTTCGGGGTGGTCGTACTTGAATGCAGACTGAATCGTGAACGTGAAAACCTGTTTCCACTTTTTCGCTATATCTCCGGCGTTTTCAGGCCTGAGGTTTCCCCTGAACGGGGGAGAGCCAAAGCCGATTATTGGATAGATCTTTATTCCCATTTCATCCTGAAGAGAAGCCAGATTGAACAGGGCTTTTCTCAGGTAAACGTCTGAAGGAAATCCACCGTAGTTCAT
>JALVUT010000436.1 GCA_027035445.1 Thermococcus sp. | reverse complement strand
CTGTCAACGACCACGCTTATCCCGACGACATTGACACCCGTCCTCTCAAGGACTTCTGCGGCCCTGAGGACGCTTCCTCCCGTCGTCGTTACGTCCTCTACCAGCAGTACCTTCTCTCCAGGCTTGACCTTTCCCTCAATCTGACTGCCTGTCCCGTGCTCTTTGGGCTTCTTTCTGACGATAAGCAGTCTTTTTCCGCTCTTCAGAGCTACTGCCGTTGCAATTGGGACCGCACCGAGTTCAGGACCGGCAACCTTGTCAAACGTTAGGCCCACCGCTTTCACTTTTTCCTCCACCATCTCCGCTATGAGTTTTAGGGCCTTCGGGTTGGTTATAAGGTTCTTAACGTTGATGTAGTAGTTGCTTTCCTTACCCGATGTCAGGACGAAACGTCCAAACAGGATCACCTCCTCCTCGAAGAACATCTCTATGAGCTCCTCCTTGAGTCGGGACACCTTGACCACCAGGGAGGGTTGTACCTCCAGTTAAAAAGGTGATGGTGTTATTGCCATGGGGTTTTAAAGTATGATGGAAAAAGCTAATCGGTGATCATATGTTTGAGGCGCTCTTGCTGGCATCTTACCTCATCTTTGTGATTGCAGTAGGTCTCGGGGTTGTTGTCAGAGTGAAGGGCTGGCTGGCAGATATTGATAGGGTACTCCCTACGGTTGGCCGGGGAACGGCCGTTGTTTACGGGTTCATGGCCATAATCCTCGCCATGGTTCTTGAGTTCATTATCGTGTTGGGCTTTGGTGGTTCAAGCCTCCGCCTCATGGTTGCCTTGGCGGTCGGTGTTGGTCCTATAGAAGAAGGCGTGAAGGTTCTTCCTTTCTTTCTGGTTGGGGGAGGGGGACTTGTAAGGTGGAGGATCACCATGAACGTCGCACTGACGTTTGCCATAGTGGAGGGAAGCCTTTACGGTGCCCTCTTACTCTTCAATGGTGACCTCATTGGCGCCCTTTTCAGGATCGTTGTGGTTACGTTCCACGTCGCCTGGACTGCGATAGCCCTGGAGGGGGCACTGAACGGCTCTCTACCTGTAGGTTACCTGAAGGCTTCGGTATTGCACTCCCTGTACGATGCCCCCGTTCTGCTGGCCCTAGCGGGGGTAGGTCTGGTGGTTTTGATACCGATAACTCTGGTCAGCGGTGTTGCCGTCCTT
>JALVUT010000435.1 GCA_027035445.1 Thermococcus sp. | reverse complement strand
TCGAAACAAAAAAAATCTCCTGAAAATGGAGATTGAAAGCAGGATTGTTGCGTAGAGGACAGTCGGAAGATATTGATATGAAACAAAGAAAATCTCCTGAAAATGGAGATTGAAAGTTAGATTCTGCAAGAACTCTGCATCATTGCAGAACTTCTGAAACAAAGAAAATCTCCTGAAAATGGAGATTGAAAGAGTTTATGAATGCGTCAACGTCACCCGTCAAAGCTGCGGAAACAAAGAAAATCTCCTGAAAATGGAGATTGAAAGCTTATCCAGTACACTGCATGGGTGCGATTGCAGTAGTGGGAAACAAAGAAAATCTCCTGAAAATGGAGATTGAAAGTGTATAAAGCTCTCCGTCGAGCATGACATCCACGACATTGCTGGAAACAAAGAAAATCTCCTGAAAATGGAGATTGAAAGTTTATCTCATCCCCTCTTATCTCATCCCCTCCTTGAAACAAAGAAAATCTCCTGAAAATGGAGATTGAAAGACACTCTCTTAATTTTGTCCCACGTCGCCTTTACGGTCGAAACAAAGAAAATCTCCTGAAAATGGAGATTGAAAGATTTCTACCAGTTCTACCACATCTTCCATTTTCACCACCTCCGAAACAAAGAAAATCTCCTGAAAATGGAGATTGAAAGAGGTCGCTGTGAACCCGCTTGCTCATTTCTAAGAGTTCAGGAAACAAAGAAAATCTCCTGAAAATGGAGATTGAAAGATGTATAAGTGTAGCTCCTGAACACCCACAAGAGCACAGAAACAAAGAAAATCTCCTGAAAATGGAGATTGAAAGTACGGCGTAGCGAGAATTGCTATTGCGTCAGGGCTGTTTTTGAAACAAAGAAAATCTCCTGAAAATGGAGATTGAAAGATGTTTCGAAAGGCATTCACGTATCCAGTTCGTTCGTCGGAAACAAAGAAAATCTCCTGAAAATGGAGATTGAAAGTTGAAATCATAATCCTCCGGGTGATCATGGGATGTATACTGAAACAAAGAAAATCTCCTGAAAATGGAGATTGAAAGATCTCAATGAAGTCCTCAATTTCACTACTCCTATCAAGAAACAAAGAAAATCTCCTGAAAATGGAGATTGAAAGATTACTACTGTTTTCATATAAGCACACTCCATATCAATCGAAACAAAGAAAATCTCCTGAAA
>JALVUT010000434.1 GCA_027035445.1 Thermococcus sp. | reverse complement strand
GAGAAAGCGCACAACCCAGCACGAGGAGTTTCTCATGGAGCATGGGGGTGGATCCGCGGTCTCCGGCGAGTACTGAGCCCGTACATATGGCTGAAGGCAAAGGCTAAAATACCTCCAGTCATATCCTCTTTAGGTGATTGATATGGGGGTGCAGATTGGGGAGCTCGTTCCGAGGAGGGAGATTGAGCTTGAGAACCTCTACGGCAGAAAGGTTGCCGTTGACGCTTTCAATGCCATGTACCAGTTCCTCTCAACGATTCGGCAGCGGGACGGAACGCCGCTCATGGACTCGAAGGGGAGGATAACCTCGCACCTGAGCGGTTTCTTCTACCGCACCATAAACCTGATGGAGGCAGGGATAAAGCCAGCTTACGTCTTTGACGGTAAACCACCAGAGTTCAAAACCCGGGAGCTGGAGAGGAGGCGTGAAGTTCGAGCGGAGGCCGAGGAGAAATGGCACGAGGCCCTTGAAAAAGGCAACCTAGAGGAAGCCAAGAAATATGCGATGAGGGCAAGCAGGGTAAACGAGATGCTGATCGGTGACGCCAAGAAGCTGCTGGAGCTCATGGGAATACCCACCGTCCAGGCCCCCAGTGAGGGGGAGGCGCAGGCCGCATACATGGCTGCTCAAGAGGTGGTTTATGCCTCGGCAAGCCAGGATTATGACTCTTTGCTCTTTGGCGCGCCGAAACTGGTGAGGAACCTCACCATAACAGGCAGGAGAAAACTGCCGGGGAAGAACGTTTACGTCGAGGTCAGGCCTGAGGTAATTACACTTAATGAAGCCCTGGATAAGCTCGGTATCAGCAGGGAAAAACTCATCGAGTTAGCCATACTAGTCGGAACTGATTACAACCCGGGGGGTATAAAGGGGATCGGGCCAAAGAAAGCGCTGGCGATAGTTAAACGTGTGAAGGACCCGCTCGCGAAGTACCAGAAGGAGGCCAGCACTGACCTCTACGCGATAAAGGAGTTCTTCCTGAACCCACCGACCACGGATGAGTACGAACTTAAATGGCACGAACCGGATGGGGAAGGCATTCTGGGGTTCCTCTGTGATGAGCATGACTTCAGCGAAGAAAGGGTAAAAAATGGTCTTGAAAGACTCAAAAAGGCCATCAAAGGAGGAAAGCAGAAAACCCTTGAAAGCTGGTTCGGAAGAAAGTAAAGCTGTTCACAGGGGTACCTTCAAGTTGAGTTTGTCGACTAGTTCTTTGTAGCGGTTTCTCACGGTTACCTCCGTAACCCTGGCAACCTCTGCAACCTCACGCTGGGTTCTTTTCTCATCCTCAAGGAGGCCCGCCACGTAAAGTGCCGCGGCCACTAGACCCGCGGGACTTTTTCCGCTCGTAAGACCCTTTTCATACGCTTCGTCAAGTATCTTAACGGCTCTCCTCCTGACTCTCTCATTTAAGTCCAGTTCATCGGCGAACTTGTTAACGTAGTCCGTGGGCTTGACAAAGAGTTTTTTCGGGGTCAGGTTGAGGTTCCTCGCAACAAAGCGGAAACTCCTACCTATCTCCTTTTTATCAACGCGTGAAACGTCGGCTATCTCATCGAGGGTTCGCGGGATCTTCAGAAGTCTGCAGGCCGCATAGACACATGCTGCAATGACGCTCTCAATTGAGCGACCCCGTATAAGGCCCTTCCTAACCGCTTCACGATACAGACGAGCAGCCTCTTCCTCAACATGCCGTGGAAGGCTCAGGTAACTTGCTATTCTGTCGAGTTCGCTTAGGGCGAAGGCAAGATTGCGCTCGGCGGCATCACTCACACGGAGGCGGCTCTGCCACCTCCTCAGGCGGTACATCTTCTCACGCATCAGCCCCGTGAGATTCCTATCGATGCCTATGTCCGTGGACAACCCCTTATCGTGGAGAAGGATGCTCTCTGGGGCTCCGGTTCTCGTCCTTTTCTCTCTCTGGGAAGAATCAAAGGCACGCCATTCCGGTCCGGTATCAATCACGTTCTCCTCAATGACGTAGCCACACTTGGCACAGACTATCTCCCCCCTCCGGGGGTCGTATATAAACTCCGTCGAGCCGCAGACCGGGCAGACCCTGCGTTTGCTCACTCCTACACCTCCACCGGGGCGGCTATTTTATAAAGCCCTTATAAACCTTCGCCTTTTTTCTTTGATACGTATCTGAAAAGCCACAGCAGATCTTCCTTTTTGAAAGTTATCCTCTCAAGAACCCGCACCTTCCTCTCCTCGTATATTACATTAGCATAAACCCATAAAAAGACAGGATCATCGTCCGTTCCTATTTGAAGATTCCTGTAAAGAACGTCCACAGTTCCATCCCGGTTCCGTTTGACGGAGACGGCCCTCCAGCTATCCAGACTGACCTCACCACTTTTGTCAAGTTCCTCGATGATCTCCTTGATTTCCATCGCTGCACCATCCAGAGGAATCACCATCTTATCCTGTAGTCCCTTCTCGTCCTAGCGTCTACCTGGGCCAGTATCCTTTTTAATTTAGGATCATCCACGGGCTCCCTTATCTGGCCGGCCTGATAGAGCTGGACCAGAACCAGCTCAACCTGCCTTGCAAGCTCCGGTTTGACGAGCTTAACGCGACCGAGCCTTTCCCTGGCTTCAGGGGTTAAGATGCGCCTCATAATGGCATCCAGCTGGGCTTCGAGCTCCATCTCCTGTCTCATTGCTTCCTCCTGGGCCTTCTGCTGCTCTGCAAGACGCTTCTGCATCTCAAGGAGTTTCTTTTTCCGGATCTCCTCTATGTCCTCGGCCATGGTCTCACCTCCATGTTTAAGGTTAGGGGTTCAGTTAAAAAAGTATTGGGAGAGATATTTAGGCAATCACCACAACTTTGAATCTGACCTTTCTCCCCGTCGTGAAAGGCGGAAGCTTTCAAAAGAAAAATGTAACCTCCGTCATGGGGGTAGCGGCAAACGATCATAGCTCATCAGAGGATATTAAGAATAAAACGGGCTGAAGCTTAGTACTTCTTGAGCTCCGGAATCTGCTCCTCAAGCTCCTTCTTGAGTTCGGTGGCTATCTTGTCGAGAAAGCTCTGACCCTGCGGGGTTATTATCCTCCCCTCACCCGGAACCTTCTGAACGAAGCCCGCACTCTCAAGCTGCTGGAGGGCCTTTCTTATGATACTCCCACTTGCCTTGTAGAAGTGCTCCGGAGCATGGCCGCGATTCTTTCTGCCGCCGTACCAGGTTCTAAGGCGCTCGATACCGACTGGCCCGTCGACGTAGACCTTCCTGAGTACACTGGCAACCCTATGGTACCACCAGTCCTCCTGCTCCGGAATTCTCTCCTTATGTCTTCCAGTCTTAACAAACGGAGCCCATTCAGGCGGTTTTATGGCCTCGACATCTTTCAGAGCCTTTGCAGTCCTCTCAACAAGCAAATCACCGGGAACATCATAAACTATAGCCATCCTTCAACCCCTCCCCTTCTTGAACTTCCTTCTGAAGTCAGCAATATCAAGTTTGATCTTTTTAACGGGCTTTTCTTCCCGCTTTTCCATCGAAAGCTCCTTTCTTTTGAGCTTCCTTAAATACTTTTCCCACCCCTCCCTGGGCTTGAACAATATAAATCTTTTGCCGCGGACATCAATGAGCTCGCTGTCGGTCAGTTCTGCTATCCTCCTGGCCAGCTCTTTCCTGTCCATGGTGGTGCTGATAAAGGCCCCTTTTCTCATTCCAACCTTCACTATACCCTCCTTCTCAAGCTGAGCCTTTATCTCCTCGATAACACCCTCTTCGAAGCCGCGTTTTCCTACCCAGGCCCGTGGTTCAATGTCATGGTACCTGGCACGGATGTTTCTCCGCACATTTCCTGGTAAGCGGTTCACCATTACTCTCACCCCTCCCACTCTCGTGCCGCACTCTCTCGCAACGCAGCTGAAGGCTTTATAAGAATACCGTTTTTAAAGCTTCCGAGGGATTGCCATGAAGGTGTACCACCTGTATTCCGGGGGAAAGGACTCCTCCCTCTCAGCGTGGATACTGGAGAGACTCGGCTACGAGGTGGAGCTGGTTACGATCAGCTTTGGCCTTCTGAAGAACTGGAGGTACGCAAGAGAAACGGCGGAGAACCTAGGCTTCAAACACAGGGTCCTCTACCTACCCGAAGATATCCTTGAAAAGGCTGCTGAAACGGCCCTTAGAGACAGCCATCCCAATGGTGCGATCCAGTACATTCACGAACGGGCACTCGAGGCAATAGCCTCGATGCCGGAAGTTGAGAGGGTGAGTGATGGCACCAGAAGGGACGATCGCGTTCCCTTCCTTGATCTGCCGAAGGCCCGCTCGCTGGAGGACCGCTTTGGGGTCGCCTACATAAGGCCCCTCCTTGGCCTCGGGTACAGAACGATAAGGGAACTGACCGAGAGGCTCTTCAACGTGGAGATGGGGGAAAGTGAGGAACTGGTTAAAGCGGACTACGAGGCGGAGCTGAGGGATCTGCTCAAAGAGAAGGGCTTTGATCCACGGGCGATATTTCCAAAGAGCCATCAGCAGTCACGGGTTCTGGGGTGGAAAAACGTATAAAACTTCATTCAAATTCCCTTAGGTGATGGAATGAGAACCCTCACAATTACCCCACGGGGTCCTTTCTCCGGTGGGATAAAACGGGCCATTCAGGAAGTTCTGGATACCGTGGAGATACTCGATAACGCCGTCGTTTTTCCCAGGAGCATTGAAGCCGAATATGGAAGTTTCATGGCCGGAAGTAGCGTCCTGATCGGGCTCAAAATGGGCGGGGGCAGGGGAAGCTATGTTAACAGCTACACCTCCGGCTGGCTCTTCAACACCTCCAGGAAGTTTACCCCCCGAGAGAAAGTCCCCTCGTCCGAACTTCCATTCTCTCCAGCCCCGTACAGACTGGAAATAGATACCCCCGGCTCCGGGATGATGGAACTTCCGGGTTACAGGTTAAGAAACGGGATCCTCCTCCTTTACACCACGCCTAGCTACGAGTTCAGGTTTCCGGGCGATGTTTTAACCGTTGGTGGCCTCGAAGACTACGCCCAGCTTTCGGTGAAGACCCTTGAGAATGGCTTTGAAGGGGAGGTAACTCCGAGCCTCAAGAAAGGGAAGTACGTCGAGGTCGCGGTCAGGGGAAAGGCCGTTGAAGACATAGCGCTCTTCAAGGAAGGGCCGGGAACGTTCACCTACGAGTTCCTAAAGGAGCCGTTGCTGATGGTCTCCCATGAACGGGTCCTCTCACCCCAGAAACTTCAGAAGGCAATGGATGGTTTCATAGGACTCAGCGGACACGGCGAGTTCTCCCTGATACTCAGGATGGGAAGAAAATCGAGTAAAGAGATGAAGTTCACAGTGGAACTTGGAGAATAACAGGAAAGGGGATCAGAGCCCGCTGAGTTTTCTGATTATCGGGTCCCTGGCCTCTTCGGCCGGTATCTCCTCTATGGTTTCGATCCATATCTTGTTCCTTGGAACGCGGTGTTTGCTTCCAACCTCCGAGTAGAGGCGTTCTACTACGTCTTCTCCTCTGATTGCCCTGTACTCCCTCGTGAACTCCTCTTTCCTTCCGTTCCTTTCAAAGACGCCCTTCACACGGTAAACTTTAACCTCCATACTTCCCACCTCCGTCAGTCAAGAAAGCCAAGCGCTTCCTCTATCTTAACTATCTCCGGACCGGTTGTCGCGCCTCCAACGACGACACCGTGTGAGTTGGCCAGCATGCAAGAGCCAACAAAGGGAACGCCCATATTAGCTGTTCCCACATAGACGTCCACCTTAAGGATATCACGAAGCCATTCAAGCTCCTCATCCGTCGCCTCAGGGTGCACCAGAC
>JALVUT010000433.1 GCA_027035445.1 Thermococcus sp. | reverse complement strand
GCCGTGTTCTAGGAGGGTTTCGAGTGCAAAGAAATAGCCAACAGGCATTCCAGAACCAGGGGTCAGGGAGGCTTCGTCCATCTTGAACTTCATCACAGTCCAGTTTAGGGCCCTTCCCACAGTTGCCACTGGGGGGATACACTCGTTGAGGGCTTTCAGTGCGTAGTAAGTGGCCTTTTCATTTGAGGGGGAGTTCAGGTACAGCCCCCAGCCGCCGTCATAGTTCTGCATCTCCATCAGCGATTTGCAGGGAAGTTCGTAGGGGTTCGTTACATTTTCCACCGTCGGGGTGACGTACGCCGCCGAGAGAGCCAGGGTGGCAAAGGCTGTGCTGGCTATTATGTCAGTGGAACCAAATAAGTTGGGTTTGTTTGCCCAGTACACCTCACCGTTTGCGGTTTTTGCTATTTTCTCTAGGTTCAGGAGGATTTTTGCCGTGTTAAAATCCATGGGGGCGTAGAGTACGAGGGCATAGGCCAGCATGGCTCGCTCTTTTACCGTCAGGTTGTCGCCCTGCAGAAGGAGGTCTCTAACGTTCTCGATCGTCTTGGCCTTAACGGGATAGCCAAGGCTGTGGTAAGCTATCAGCTTGAGGGCAAGCGCCTCGTACTGGGGGATCTCACAGGTTAGGTTCCCTAGGCTCTTCAGGGCATCACGGACGACCCTGCTGTTGTAGGAATAGCCGCTTTCCCCAAGAGCCCACAGGGAAACGACCGTGGGGTAGTAGTAGGGGGGTGTTCCTGGAACGTAACCCCAGCCGTCCTTCCTCTCGGATGATATCAGGTATGAGGTCGCCTTCTGCAGGGAGTTAAAAAGGGGAGCCACGTTGAGGGGATCAACGTACGGGTATGCCATTCTTAGTGCGATTATAGCGTAGGCGGTATCGAGTGCGTTGCTGGTCTCTCTGGAGTACAGGCCCCATCCTCCATCCGGGTTCTGGGTATTCATGAGGGTCTTCACGAGCTCATTGATCTGGGTATCAACCGAAACGGCCGTTTCGCCGTTGGCAGAGCTCAGTGCTATCAATGCAAGGCTTATATCCCGTGTTTTCTGAGTGTTCTGGGCTATATTTCCCAGAAACCTCACGGATCCGTCTATCGTACCTGCACTTACAACCGGAATCACCATAATGAGAGTCAATATCACAGCCAAAACCTTTCTCATAATCTTGCACCCCCTAAGCTGATTCTAAGAGCCTAGAATAAATAAACTTTTTCATGGAACCTGCAAAACAATGGGAGGAGGCTCAGTATCCGATAAAGCGGCCAGCGATTCCGGTTCCCTGAGGGGCAACATCGTTTCTCATGATTAGAACGACCCTACTTGGTTCGTACTCGTCCTCGATGTGGTAGCCCGGGAGGTGCTTGATAAGTCCTTCAGCGAAGGCTCTGATCTCCCCGTGGCTTGGCATGTTGTTTATCGTGAGCCTGTTCCGTGAAAAACCGACGAACATGTAAGCCTTTGCCTCAACAAACATCGGGTTGGCAAGCTTTATCAGCTCCGCGTAACCTTCAGCATTGTGCATGTTCTCACCCTTAACAAGCGTGAGCCTCACTACAGTTCTCGTGGGGAGACCATTCATCAGCTCAAGGAATGTTCTGATTTTTTCCCAGCCGTCGGGTATCATCGGTATGTTAACGCGCCTGTATGTTTCGATGTCAGGAGCTGTGAGTGAGACGTAGAGCTGGGTCGGGAGTTTGTCCTCCTTTGCCATCTCCTCGAGCCTCTCCGGGACTGTTCCGTTGGTAACTATGAATGTGGTGAAACCGCGCTTGTGGAACTCCTCAACGAGGTCGCCTATGTGGGGGTAGAGCATCGGCTCGCCCGAGAGACTTATGGCTGCGTGTCTCGGGTTCCACGCCTCCTTAAACTTCTTCATGTTTATACCCGGCATGCCCTTGTATCCAACGAGCAGCTTCCTCTGGGCTTTGATGCTCTCCTCAACGATGAAAGCCGGGTCGTCCTCTGGCCGGGGCAGTTCTGTGCCGAGAAAGCCCTCCATAGGACGCCAGCAGAATATGCAGTTGTGTGTGCACCAGGCAGTCACCGGCGTCATCTGAAGGCAGCGGTGGCTTGCTATGCCGTAGAACTTCTGCTTGTAGCAGAATCGGTCGTGTTTTATACTCTCCTTAAGCCAGTGACAGAGCTTTACGGAGCTGTGCCTCCCGACGAGCGCGTAATGTTGCCTCTTGAACAGCTCGGTGATCTCATCCGGCATGTTTGGGTTGGATACGAACGTTACCGCCATTAGCCCCACCTAATCCCTCTCTGGATGAGCTTTTGCGAGCCCTTTTAAAAATGTGATGGGTCAGGGATGGGGAGTTGTGATTATTTTATCGCCGAAAAATAGTTCGTCAATTTGCGAAAGGTTTAAAAGGTTGAAGCCGTCCCTTCCTCCATGTTCGAGAGAATAAAACCTGAACCCGAGATTAAAGAAAGGGGAATACTCATAAACTTCTTTGAGGAGGAGGTTGAATCGGAGGGACACCCCAGGGTCAAGCTCATGTTCGAGATTCCACGCTATCGTCTTGCCTGACGGCTGCGTGAGCGTTTATCAGAACTATATCCTCAAAGAATATGTGCTTCTTAGCGATGATCTTTGCCTTTAGGCCCGCTTTTTCCAGCCTTCTCAAGGTTTCCCCGATTCCGGTTATCGAACTCTGGACTATCTGAACCCGTCCACCGGTCTTGAGGTGATCTCTCACCCCATCTATGAACCTGTCGAGAACTTCCCGTCCGGTCTCTCCCCCGACGAGGGCGAGGTCGATCTGCTCCTCAGGCTTGCCGGGCAGGTAGGGGGTGTTGAACGTTATAATATCGAATCTCCCCTCGACGTTCTCAAACAGGTCGCTTGGTCTGAACTCAACGTTTTTAATTCCATTCAGCCGGGCATTCTTCCCCGCTAGTTCAACCGCGATTGGGTTGACATCAACCCCGAGGACGAATTTGGCTTTCCTCGCCATCAGGAGTGCTATTAATCCGGTTCCCGTACCGATGTCGAGGGCGACATCACCCTCCCTGACCGCGAGGTTCTCTGCGAGCAGGAACGTGTCCTCCGCCGGCTCGTACACCTGGGGGTGGAGCTTGAGGTTGATGCTGTAATACTTTGGCACTTACCTCCTCTCCGAATGATGGTAGAAAAGTGGGCATAGTGGGGAAAATGAAATCACTTCTTCTTCCACTCAGTGTAACCGCATCTCCCGCACGCCCAGCGGTTGCCGTGGTCTGCCATAAAGACACCCGGACCACAACGCGGGCAGAAGCGGTTTTTCCTCTTTATCTTCCTCCCCTGTACCTCGTAGAGCCTCCACTTTTGACTTGTTTTCTTCTTGCCCTTGCCCATTTGACTCACCTCATTCCTCACTCCTCTGAACGATTCCCTCCCTGATGAGGGTGTACTCAGGCTCGACGTACAGCATCCTTTCCCTGCTCTCGTAGAACTTGGCGTATCCCCTGCTTACATGGCTTCCGAAGAATGACCGGATGTACTGGATAATCGTTGTCTCGGGGTTCAGGTCGAGCATTGCGACGAGTTTGCCCTTTACATCCTTCCTGGACGGTGTGGCCTCGCCCTCATGAAGGACCTCAAAGTATATCTCCTTCCTTCCAAGGAGCTTGTTCTCCCTAATCTCGATAACCTTAATCTCCATCCCGAATCACCTCCATCTTCGACATGAGTTTTCCACACTTGAGCTTGCATTTGGGTGTTACCTTTATAAGCACTACCCCCTCGTTCGGCTGCCCATAAACCACCACCGAGCCTTCGGGGGCGTAGAGTACGGCTGGGATCGCTGCGAGGTCTTCCTCACCGTTGACTTTTATGTATACCCTCCTTCCCCTCCTGGCGAGCAGGAAGCCCTTCCTGATAGCATTTAATAAAGCTTTCGTTATGGTTCCAGGAGGATTTTGGACGGTCATAATAACCGCACTGTCTGTTATATCCGGGTCGTACTCCTTCCTGTGAGTTCGGTGGTCATATATGGCCACCATCGGCTTCAGACCCAGTTTAAGGACGTTCTCGGTGACAACATCCCCCACTGTGATTAGATAGCGGGCCCTTTTAAGTTCCTCCCTAGTCCTGATGTATGGTTCGGGGATTTTGCCCCTCTCAATCCTACCAAGGGGCTCCTTTAGGAGTCTCCGGAGATCGGGGGTTAATCTGAGGTACATTATCTAACCCTTATGGCGTACTTTCCAGGCACGTTAACGCCCAACTTCTGGGCGATTCTACTGTTCTTGGGGTTGGGGATTATCACCAGATCAAACCACTCCTCGCTCAGATCCCTGCTGCCACAGACGGGGCAGCGATCCTCCGTTGTTATATAGTGGCAGTGTCTGCATGCCCTTTCTTTGGCCATGTTCGTTCACCCCTTGTCCTTGCGTCTTTCCTTTTCTATCCAGTTGAACTTTCCAAGGCCCGGTTGGCGCATTGTGAGGCCTATCTTGTTCTCCCTTATCACCTTGCTCTTTATGCTGACCGCTATTATCCTTGCGCGGACTTTATCGCCGAGCTGAAGTGTTCTCCGGGTCTCCTTACCGACGAACTGTTTATTCTTCTCGTCAAAAACCACGTAGTCGTCCATAAGTTGCGAGATATGGACAAGACCGTCCACCGGACCGATCCGGATAAACGCCCCGTAGGGGGCCACGTCGACCACTTCCCCCTCAATGACCTCGTGCATCTCGGGCCTCCACACGAGAACGTCGAAGATGACGTCGTGGTACGTTGCACCGTCACCCGGTACGATAATTCCCTGGCTTATCTCCTTGACGTCCATGATGGAGAGTATGACCCCTTCGTCCCTGTCATAGATGCCCTCGTAGGTCTCGCGGAGAACCGTCTTCGCGGCCTCCCTTGGATCCATGGTAAACATCTTGGGAGGAATCCGAACTATGTCCTTAACCGTTAGGAGCTTGTACATGCCTTTACCTCCTAAAAAAGCTGAAGGAGGCTCACTCCTTCTTCCCGAACTTCTCCCTGTACATCTCAATGGAGCGGAGAATCTCCTTCTTTGCCTCATCGGCATTGCCCCAGCCCTCGACCTTTGTGGTCTTGCCCTGGAGCTCCTTATACCTCTGGAAGAAGTGGGCTATCTCGTCGAGGAAAGGCTTGGGAACGTCCCCTATGTCCTTCCAGTTTTTGAAGTAAGGGTCGTCAACCGGAACCGCGAGGACCTTCCAGTCTTTGTCACCGGAGTCGTTCATCTTCATTATGCCGATCGGTCTGCTCTCGATGAGGGTGAGGGGATAGACAGGCTCGCGCATTACCACCATTATGTCGAACGGATCGCCGTCATCGTAGTAGGTCTGCGGGATTATTCCATAGTCGACCGGGTAGAAAAACGGGCTGTAGAGGACGCGGTCGAGCTTTATGAGGCCGTGCTTCTTGTCAAGCTCGTATTTGTTCCTACTCCCCTTGGGGATCTCTATAACGGCGTTTACAACCTCTGGAACCTCCGGTCCGGGTTCTATGTCGTGGAACGGGTTCATCTCTAACCACCTCTTACCTCCTGAAGAACTTCTAGGTTAGGCTTTCAAGTAGGTCTTTTAAAGTTGTTGGTTAAGAAAACCTAAAAAAGCCGGGAAGGGTGAGGGCTTTCAGTTGACCTTCTTCCCTCCCTGGGGTAGCGGCTTGCGGTACTCGTAGATGAGTTCCCCATCAACCACGGCGTAGACATCTTGATTGTCCTCAACGTAGTGCACTATTGGTTTGTCCACGAGGTCGAAGACCTTCTCGAGGTCTTCCACCGAATTCAGCTCCACGGGGTCCATGGCCCCAACCTCAGTGGGAACACCTTCCACGATGAACTTCCTCAGCCCCTTCAGTTCGTCCTTGGGCTTCTTTTCCCTGT
>JALVUT010000432.1 GCA_027035445.1 Thermococcus sp. | reverse complement strand
CTTTCCAGGGATTTCTCGGAGTTGTGGATGAACTCCTTGGCAGCGTTCACCAACACAAACCTAAGCTGGTCAAGGGAGGCACCGCTCGCGTAGGCCACTTTTCCCCTGTGCATAACGTATCTGAGGGCGTTCGGGAGGGAAACCGCGGTGGGTCTTGTCTCGTACAGAACCCTGGCCGCCGCTTTCATGTCCTCCCAGAGTTCATCGGGGTTTGCAGCACTGCTCCTCTCCGCCTGGAGCTGGAGGGCATGGGCAGCGGAGCGTGCTATCTTCCCTGCCCCCCTTATCTCCATGCTCCTAATCTTCTCTGCTATCTCAAGGACCTCTCCCTCTACCGTCACACTAACACCTCCACGTAATAATCCATTATGGTGGGAGGGTTTATAGATGTTTTTGTGGTCATTAATGAATTATCAAGGTCTTTGATGTCCATTTATCCTTTACCCGGCGTTCTTTACAAAAGTAAAGACCTCTAACGCTTATTGCAGAAAGATTTATAACCAATCACTGCCATCCCTATGATGTATAGAATTGAGGACGTGCTCAGAAGCGTTCATTTTGATGGGGGGGATAAACGTGGAGGAAAAATTGATGAAAAAACTGGGTTCGGGATCACTGGATTTTGAGTCGTTCTTCTCGGAAAAAGCATTGGGTATGAAGGCATCCGAGGTTAGGGAACTGTTAAAGCTCGTCGAATCCTCCGACATTATAAGTCTCGCGGGAGGTCTCCCAGCCCCGGAAACTTTCCCCGTGGATGTTATCAAGCAGATAGCAGCTGACGTCCTAGAGAACCACGCCGACAAGGCCCTCCAGTATGGAACCACCAAGGGTTTCACACCCCTTCGTCTTGCCCTTGCAAGGTGGATGGAGAAGCGTTACGGGATTCCAATGAGCAAGGTTGAGATCATGATCGTTGCAGGCTCCCAGCAGGCGCTTGACCTCATCGGCAGAACGTTTGTAAACCCCGGCGATATAATAATCGTCGAGGCCCCGACTTACCTGGCCGCAATACAGGCCTTCAAGTACTACGACCCGGAGATGATAGGTATCCCCATGGACGACGAGGGTATGCGTGTTGACGTTCTTGAGGAGAAGCTGGAGGAGCTCAGACGGAAGGGGAAGAGGGTAAAGCTCGTCTACACCGTTTCCACCTTCCAGAACCCTGCAGGGGTTACGATGAG
>JALVUT010000431.1 GCA_027035445.1 Thermococcus sp. | reverse complement strand
GCCTTTATCGGTAGCGACTTATCAACCTGCACAATAGATGGCGGGGCGATTGAGGCTGATACAGTTATCGCAAGGGTAAGTTTGTCTGGTGCGGCACTTGAAATTAACAGCACAGCGTCAACAATCAATCACCCTACTTACGGGACGATAACGCCAAAGGCAGTTTTTGGTGCGACATTAGACCCGCTTGACACCGACCCGACAAGGCTGACAATAGACAATTTAGGAAGGATTTGGAGCGGTGCGGTTGGTTTTTCTAATGCTAAATTCAGCGTTGATGAGAACGGTTATTTAAAGGCGACAGATGTGGAGTTTATAAATACTTTAAGGTGTTATGACACATCGGCAGGCGAGATTAAACTTGACGCAACTAATTATGCTATATATTTGGGTGCTTATGGGACGCTTGAAAGTGGCTCTTATTCTCACTTAACGACAGGAGAAGCGTATTTTAAACTTCAAATTAGTTTAGACGCCATAAAATCAGCAAGAATATCTTCGGCTGGTTATGTTACTGTTAATTATACTTATAATTTATTAGACCCAGCGAACTCTATTCCCAAAACGAGCACTTTGTATTATGATAGGCTTGTTCTTGCAGACGCATATTTAGATAATACAGGACAAGGGGAATTGAGAATAAGAGGCGGTAATCTTGAATATGTTGACCCTTCTGGGAATGTTTATGTATTACAAGAAGGGACTGCCGCTTCTGGTGATACTAATTTAGCACTATCCTAACGGGAGGTTTTATGAGAAAACTTTTAATGTCTCTTATGGTTGTTGTTTTATTAACCCTTTGCTTGCCGTTGCAGGCGAAAGATGCGCAAACTCAACCGCAATTAAAGGTTGAGCCGAAGGTGGTTTTTACCTTAACCGAAGGGCTTGAAAAGGTAAAATCAACCGACACCTGCGTTTATTTCGAATTTTACGACTGCGTAATCCATTACGGCGTGAGGTATAACCCTAATACTTATACTTATGAAGTTTACCCCGCAAGTGCCGATTTAATAATTTATTGCAATTTAACAGGCACTTATCACTCGGTTCACTTGGATTTGACAAGTTCAATAATGTAGGGGGTTTATATGTTGAGTTTTCTATTTATTGTTTTCTGCGTTATCGCGGTTTTCGTTTTCGGCTTTTTTATGGGGAAATACAAAGCCGAAGCAACAACGCTTGA
>JALVUT010000430.1 GCA_027035445.1 Thermococcus sp. | reverse complement strand
GTGATCTATAAGTGGCGGGCTTATTGGGGCTTGAACCGGGATCTCCGGCTCCGAAGGCCGGCGCCCTGTCCTGGCTGGGCTACGGGCCCTTGTTTTAGGTGTGTTTGGGGAATTAAGTTTGCGTTTTGGGTTAGGTTTATGCTTTTTGTTTAGTTCCCTTGTTCGTGGGTTCATCCTAGGGTATAACTTTTAACCACGGTATCTGTTTGAAGTCCTCATTAAACGTAAGGATAGTATCTATGCTGTAATGCTTGCATGTCAAGGCTGTAATAGCGTCTCCTGGAAGTAAGCGGTATTTAATCATTGTCTCGTGTATTTCGTCTATAGTTGCTTTGTCCTGTAACGTTGTTATTATTGTAATCAGATAGCAAACGGTGTAGAGTAGCCAATTCGTCCAAGAATGTACGAGGTCTCCTCTATTGTTCTAAGACTTGTGTAGACTTCATCGCTATCGGACAGGATATTGATGGTTAAGTCTGACTTTGGCTTTATATCGTGGAGCAGGTAGACCAGGGCGTTGGAGTCAACGTATATCAAAGGTGCTCGGCCTCCTCTATTGCCTCCCCTAGGAGCTCTGGGTCTACGCGGCCCAGAATGCCTCGATACTTCTCTAGTATTCTTTTTCTCTCTTCTACATCGATTATCTTGACAAGAAGCTCTTTGTTCTCTTCTATGTTAAGCGGCTCCTCCGGCACTAACACGCCGCCCCTATACTTTACTCTAATGACCCTCGACAACCCCTATACCCGCATCGTATATGGTTCCACAAGCCAATTAGCCTTTTTTCCCTGCGGGGTTCTAGATCTTCATAATGGATGCCACAGCTGATAATCACCTATGAAGTTTGTTTCCATCTCACGATTTCCACCGGAAACTCTGCTTAATAAATCCCGGCGGGCCCGCCACATAATATTGGTACAGGAAAGGCTGGAATCCGGTCTGGCTGAATGCCAGGTGAGGATTGGGGGTACACACTACAAGTGCTGGCTCAAGAGCTCTGAGACTCTCCTCCTAACTTTCGGAGGGGCGCGACTAAGTACGCTGTTCAGGATCTCGGTATCCATGCCCCTGGTCCTAAGGGCTTCGAGGATCTTCACTATGCGTTTCTCCTTCCCGGGGATTAGGGTGTTGGCTACTAGTTGCCACTCTAGGGGCGCCACCCTAATGTTCTCATCTCCTACCCTACGG
>JALVUT010000429.1 GCA_027035445.1 Thermococcus sp. | reverse complement strand
ACTTCTGGAGGCGTCAGCACGAGCACTACCCGAGGCACGGCAACAGGTTCACCGGCGAGCCCGCCTACTTTCACCAGATAATAAACGCGGCTAAGGGCCTGATGGAAGAGCTTGATTACACGTCCAATGACTTTGACTATGCAGTCTTCCACCAGCCCAACGTCAAGTTCCCTCTCACCGCGGCCAGAATACTCGGCATTCCAAAGGAGAAGGTTCTTCCAGGACTGCTCAGCGGGATAATCGGCAACACCTACAGCGGTGCAACCCTCGTCGGTGTCTCGGCCGTCCTCGATATAGCCAAGCCCGGCGACAGAATCCTCTGGGTAAGCTTCGGAAGTGGTGCCGGAAGCGACGCCTTCAGTCTCGTGGTCCAGGACGCCATCGAAGGTAAGCGTGATCTTGCCCCGAAGACCATGGATTACGTGAACAGAAAGAAGTACATAGACTATGCCCTCTACGCAAAGTCGAGGAGGAAGTACATAGTCTGAGGGGGTGTTAAAATGACGATTGAAAAGCCCGTGATCATCGGTGCTGGTATGATTCCAGTCGGAGAACACTGGAGGCTCAGCCTCAGGGACATGGCTACCGAAGCGCTCCTCAATGCAATGGAGGATGCAGGGGTGGAGAAGGTGGATTCCCTCTACGTCGGCAACATGATTTCAGGCCCCTTCATAGAACAGGAGAACCTTGGTGCGCTCATAGCAGACTGGGCAGGTCTTGGGAACATCCCTGCCGTTAAAGTAGAGGCCGCCTGCGCTTCAGGAGGGGCGGCGGTACAGGAGGGTGCAAAGGCCGTGATGGCGGGCCTGGAGGATATTGTCGCGGTCGTTGGTGTTGAGAAGATGACGGACGCCTGGCCGAGCGATGCAACCAGGTACCTAGCCTATGCCGCCGACGCTGACTGGGAGCTGTTCCACGGGGCGAGTTTTGTAGCCCTAAACGCACTCATCATGAGACTGTACATGAAGACCCACGGCTACACCGAGGAGGATCTCGCCTACTTTGCGGTGAACGCCCACAGAAACGGCGCCAGGAATCCCCATGCCATGTTCAAGAGGGAGATAACAGTGGACACAGTTCTCAGGAGCCCCTACATTGCCGACCCGATAAAGCTCTTTGACGCGTCACCGATGTGTGATGGTGCCGCGGCCGTCATAATAACCTCAAAGGAGAAGGCCAAAGAGCTCGGCGT
>JALVUT010000428.1 GCA_027035445.1 Thermococcus sp. | reverse complement strand
TCTTGACCTTGATGGGTTCCTCCCTGTCGATGAGGACGCGCTTGATGAAATGGGCGATCTCCTTCATGTCGTCCTCCATCATGCCAACGCGCGTCATCTCCTGGACGCCTATGCGCAGGCCACTCGGGGTGTTGACCTTTTCAAGCGGGTCCCACGGAAGGAGGTTCTTGTTGAGGATTATACCTGCCTCCTCAAGCAGCGGGGCCGCCCATCCACCGGCACCCTCGTGGAGGTCTGAAACGTCCACAATGACCTGATGGCTCTCGGTGTAGCCCTTGTCCTCACCGATGACCTTAAAGCCCTCCTCTGCCATGGCCCCGGCGAGGGCCTTGGCGTTCTTGACGACCTGGGTCGCGTACTTCTGACCGTACTCAAGCATCTCCGCCGCGGTAACGACCTTTCCCGCCATGTGATGGAGGTGGTGGTTGCTGAGGACACCAGGGAAGATGGCCCACTGAAGCTTTGCCGTGTCCTCCCCAAGGTTCTTGTATAGTATGAGGCCGCCCTGCGGACCGGGGAAGGTCTTGTGGGTGGAGGAGGTTATTATCTCCGCCCCCTCCCTGAGCGGATCCTGGAACTGACCGCCGGCTATGAGGCCGAGAACGTGGGCCGCATCGTACATCACGTGGGCTCCGACTTCCCTGGCCACCGGTGCGAGCTCCTTAACCGGGTGCGGGAACGGGTAGAGCGAGCCGCCGAAGACGACCAGCCTGGGCTCCACCTCCCTTATGAGCCCCTCCGCCTTGTCGACGTCGATGTTGAACTCCTCGTTGTCAAAGGGCCAGGTGTGAACGTTGAGGCCGCGCATTCCGGCACTTCCAAACCCTGCATGGCTTATGTGTCCTCCATGGCTTGTGTGGAGGCTTATTATGTGGTCGCCGGGCTGGGCCAGGCCAAAGAACACCGCCTGGTTGGCATTGGTTCCGGAGATGGGCCTTAAGTCTGCGAAGTCACTCTTGAAGAGCCTGCAGAAGAGGTCAACACCGATGAGTTCGACCTCATCGATATACCTGCAGCCCTGGTAGTACCTGGCCTTGGGCCATCCCTCTGCGTACTTGTGCATGAACCCACTCGCGACGGCGCGGGTGACGCTTGGTGAGGTTATGTTTTCGCTGGCTATGAGGTTTATCGTGTGGCTCCTCCAGTTCTCGTGCTCCTCAATAAAGTTCAGAACCTTGTCCCTATACTCCTTGTACCCTT
>JALVUT010000427.1 GCA_027035445.1 Thermococcus sp. | reverse complement strand
CCGTCGCTTACGTCACTGCAGCAAAGGATGGTGTCGTTATTGTAGGAACGGACCCTGATGGTAAGGTTATGTGCCTTAAGATTGGTTACGGATTTAGCGTTAAGTGGTCGCTAATTTTAGGGAAGGGCGAGATCGTTGCCTCTGCATCCCCTAAGGATAGGTACCTAGCCTTAGGTGTGGTGAGCAACACATCAACTGACGTCATCGTGGTGGATATTCGTGATGGATCTATCCTTAAGTCTTTTATCCTGCACGCACGCGTAGATGAGGTTAGGTGGGTTGGCAACAAATACTTAGTACTAGTGTTTGAGGAGGGAGGTGTGGGGCATTGGGAGTTAGGTATCTATAACTTAGGGGGAGTAAGAGTATTCACCACGACATCTCTAGGACCGGGCTTTAGGTTAAGGCAAGCACTAATATCAGGGAACACTGTCGTCGTCCTGAATTCTTCGCTAAGTCTTAGTGCCCGCAACGCGTACGCTTACGTAGTTGGTGGAGTCATGCATTATCTTGGTGGGGGCGTCGTCGCGTTGACGTTATCTTCGGACGGCTCGATGGTCGCCATGCTGGAGTGTGGTGGGGGTAAGGCATACCTGAAGGTTGAGCGGGTTACTGACGGCTACGTCATTCTGAGCAGGTCTCTAGGTAACGTAAGCGAAGGCATTGTCAAGTTTAGTCGTGACGGGCGTTACGTCGCTGTCGCGTATGGGTGTGGTGAGGGCGAATTGCTGGAGGTGTTTAGCTTAAGTAATGAGTCGCTGGTCCTGAGGACCAGGGTGCTTGAGGGTGAACCCCTAGTTGACTTCATTAGCTGGTCTCCTGACTCGAAATATTTGCTTGTTAGGGGTGCTAAGGGGCTTGAGGTGCTTAACCTGGATGGCGAGGTAGTTCTTAGTAAAGCGATCATTGGGGACGTGGATGAGGTTTTCTGGTTCTCAGGATCCGAGTCTGTGGGGTTGATTGTTGAGGATGAGACTATGGGGTACGATTACTTCATGCTACTCTCACTAAGCAATGGGGCTGAGTTCAAGGCTGTTAACGGCGGTGTTATTGACGAGTACTTCCTTCCCAGACCCTGTGTTTTGGGCTTGGTGTTTAAGGACGGTACTGTTGACATGGTTTTCGGCAACGGTAACGTCACTAGGGTGATGAGTCCAGACGGCTGGCACGCAGAACGCTTACTTCTCAGGGGCTGGGGGA
>JALVUT010000426.1 GCA_027035445.1 Thermococcus sp. | reverse complement strand
CCCTCTTGACAGCCATCCAGAGGATTTCGAGGGCTTTGTCGCTAACAGGTTTGAGCGTTACAAAACCGAGGACTTGGCCGTCTTCGACGGCTATGAACGTCTCTTCCTCTCTCAGATCACGCTCCATGGCCTTGAGTCCCACCTCGTTGAACCATTCCGGCAGGTCTCTGGCCAGTTGAATGCATTCCTCGTGTTCTCCTTCGCTTTGAAGGGGTTTAATTTTCATTGAAGCCCTCCAACCTAGGTATAATGCTCAAAATTTAAATCTTCCTTTTACATATCTCAAGCTATAGAGGCAGGAGGCAAGTTTCATGGGATATGTGAAAAGGGAAGTTGTGTATTTTGATTACTGCGGCGAGATAAACACCAGGGACGTTCTCTTAATTGCAAAGAAAAGGAGTGAGGAGCTGGGAATCGGGAAAGTTGTGATAGCTTCAGAGACCGGGAGGAGTGCTTTATTGGCCCTTGATGTCTTTAAAGACCACGACGTTGAGATGATAGTTGTAACGCATTACCCGGTAACCACCTGGGGACCTGAAGGGGAGATCCCCATAGGGCTAATGAGAGAAGACTATTCCAAAATCAGGGAGAAGCTACTGGAGGCAGGGGCAAAAATAGTACAGGGGACAAGGCCATTCGCTCCTCCTTCAAGAAGCATAGATTGGAGCTTTCCGACCCCAGAGGCAATTATCGACAGGACTTTGGAGCTGTTTGGGGCCGGAACTAAAATAGCAATTGAAGCCACCGTGATGGCAACGGACAGCGGCGTTTTAGATGAAGGCGAGGAGGTCATCTCCTGCGCCGGGACTTATAAAGGATTAGACACCGCGCTCCTGGTAAAAACAGCCTACAGCATGAACTTCTTCAAGAAATTTGAGGTCAAAGAAATTTTGGCGAAACCGCGGATTAGGGTTACCGAGCTTCCGGAGTACAGATTTAAAGGGTGGAAAGGAGACCTGGAGTGGTATTATTCATTTAAACGCTAAACCTCTCCAGGATTTTCACCACTTTGTCCCTCAGCCTCTCCGGCAGGTGCTCATCTCCAAGATAGCCCTCGGCATCTTTAAGCCGCTTTTCAACCCACTCAAGGTTCCCCTCTCTGAAGGCAAGCTCAAGCTCCTCTTCAAGGGCCTTCAGATGGCACTCGTAAACGGTTTCGGGGTTTTCGACTATAACCTTTGACGTTATCTTGAGTCCCCTCCTCT
>JALVUT010000425.1 GCA_027035445.1 Thermococcus sp. | reverse complement strand
ACACTTTTCCCACATCCAGTCTCTCCAACGAGGCCAAAGATTTCACCCTCTCTGATGTCAAAGCTAACTCCATTGAGAACCTTTGCGACCCCCCACAGGGTTTTGAAGTTAATGTAAAGGCTCTCTACCTCAAGGAGATTCTTCATAGCAACCTCCTCCTTAGTCTGGGGTCTATAACCTCCCTCACAGCATCTCCCAGCAGATTAAATGCCATAACCGTTACAAAGATGGCTAGACCTGGGAATACAGGGTACCACCAGTAATTTAGAAAGTAAGCCTGTCCCTCGCTAACCATAAGCCCCCAATCAGGCGTTGGAGGCTGAACACCAAGTCCAAGGAAGCTTAATGATGCTGCCGCCAAAATTGCAGAGCCCATATCCATGGTTGCCTGAACAATGAGGGGAGAAATGGAGTTTGGTAGGATATGACGTATCATGATCTTCCAGTTGGATATTCCCATAGCCCTTGAGGCCTCGACATACGGACGCTCTTTCACTGATATAGCCATTCCCCTGATCAGTCGAGTATACCATGGCCACCAACTTACTGCAAGAGCTAGGATGGCATTGATCATGCCTCTACCAAGAGTTGTTGCAATAAGCAATGCAAGGAGAAGAGGAGGAAACGCAAGGAATATGTCTGTTACCCTCATTATAACCAGATCAATCTTACCCCCAAAATACCCTGCTATTAGGCCGAGGGGGGCTCCTATCAGGAGAGCTAAGAATACAACAGAGAATCCAATCAGCAATGACGTTCTCGCTCCATAGATAACCCTGCTTAGTATATCTCTTCCCAAGTAGTCTGTCCCAAAGGGATGTGCTCTACTAGGGGGTTGCAGACGCTCCTTTAAGTTAGGCTCTCCTAGGGCCTGATTTGGATATGGAGCTAAGAAGGGTGCAAAGATTGCTATGACAATGAGAACTAATATTATTGAAAGACCTACTATTGAGAGCTTGTTTCTAAGCAGGATTTTAATTGTTTCCTCTTTCCTCATTTTCCTCCCTCACAGAGTTATTCTTGGATCAATATAAACTTGGATAAGATCAACGATCAGATTAATGAAGACATATACTGTTGCCACGACAATCGTAACACCGAGAATTGCGGGATAGTCCATACTTAAAATTGAGTATGCTGCATACCTGCCCAGACCTGGCCAGTTGAATATAAGTTCAACAAGAAAGGCTCCGATTAGAGTATATGCAAAGGAGAGACCAACGGCTATTAATGCAGGTGCTATGGCATTCTTTAGAGCATATTTGAAGTATATTCTCCTTGGGGGCAGGCCGTAAGCCTGTGCGGTTCTTATATAATTCTCATTAAGAACCTCTATCATCATAGAACGCACTTGCCGAGTTATAAGACCAACAGGGTACATAGCAAGAACTACCGCGGGGAGGATTATGTGCCTGAGAGCACTCAAAAATACGGGAATGTTCCCTGTTATCAATGAATCAAAGAGATAGAACCCTGTTATGACATGAAGAGGATGTTCAAGTATCACGACGGTGCTCACTCTACCAGCCAAAGGAAGAAGACCAAAGTGCTGGGAAAAGATGATTTGGAGGACTATCCCAAACCAGAATGCTGGCAGAGAGACACCACTTATGGCAAATATCCTACTCAAATTATCCAGCCAAGAATCCTTTCTAACAGCGGAATAAACCCCTAAGGGGATTCCAACAATTATAGCTATAAATTCAGCTACTAGTATGAGCTCAAAAGTTGCAGTGAAGGCAGATTTTAAATCCTCTGCAACAGGATGGTGGGTTCTTATTGAAACACCAAGATTTCCATGGATAAGTGACCACAGGTAGTATCCATACTGTTTCAGGAGGGGTTCGTTTAGATGAAGTTGCTCTCTCGCTTTTTCTATGGCCTCAGGAGTTGGATGAGGACCAACCCATAGAGCAGCAGGATTAGATGGTATAACCCTAGATATAAAAAACACAATTGTGACAACACCTATAATAACAAAAACTGCCAACACAATTCTATAAAGGATATACTCCCTAAATCTCATAGCTATCCCTCCATAAAAGTAAAAAGAGATACTAAATCAAACTTTATGGAGTTCATAAAAAAACACGACCTGTGGATACCCTGGATTGTACTCAAACCCTTTTATGCTCTTATTGTAAACATAGACAGCGTCAGGATCATAGAGGAATATTGCTGGGGCATCTGCTATCAGTATCTGTTCCGCCTTTCTATAGAGACTCGTGGCTTTAGTGAGGTTTACCCCTTCAAGACCGACAGCCTCATCAATCAGTCTGTCAAATTCAGGGTTGCAGTAATAGCAGAGGTTGAAAAGTGTTTTCTTCTCACAGTGGAACATGTTGAAAAGAAAGTCATAAGGGGTGGGGTATGTGGGCCACCAGTACATCATGAGGATATCCTGAGCTTTTAAGGGGTTGCTCTTAGCTAGAGCCCACTGCTGATTCCAATTCATTGGTCTTATTTCCACATTAACACCTAACTTCTTCCACTCTGCTTTTATAATTTCTGCAACTTTTGCTTCAGCTTGATCCCCTTGGGTATAAGTCAAGACAAGCTTAAATCCACCGTTTGGATAGCCTGCTTGAGCCAACAAGTGTTTGGCCTTGCTGATATTATATGTGTAAGTTTCCATATTCTTAAAGTAACCCAGCATGCCTTTAGGAATGGGTCCCTTTGCAACCTCACCATACCCATGGAGGATATATTTAACTATCTCGTTGTATGGGACAGCATAACTCAAAGCTTGCCTCACCAACTTGTTATTCAGTGGTTCTTTTTTAGTATTGAAAAAGGCATAGAGTTCTTGGTAGGAAGGGGCGGGATCAACTATAACGTTAGGATTGTCCTTTAACTTCGGGAGATCATCAAGGGGTAAATCCCTTGTAATCTGAATCTTATTATTTACAACCATCTCCTCTCGTAGGGTAGCATCGGGGATTATCTTTATTATGGCCAGATCAAACTGGTCATTGCTCCACCCACCCCAGTAGTCTTTGAATTTCTTAAGGACTATTTCAGTTCTGGGGTTATACTTTACAATCGTATAAGGTCCAGTTCCAGCGTCATGTCCCTGATTAAACCAGTTCGCTATTGCTTTATCATCACCTATTCTTGATAGGTACTTGCTGTCCATTATGTAAGCCCCATAAGCCGATGAGGCTATCAAAGGTAAATTGGCTGGGTATTTAAGATAGAATTTAATGGTATAATTATTCACAACCTCTATTTTTTTCACTGGATCCCAGATATAAGATGGGCCAAGTCCCATTCTTATGGTTCTTTCAATAGACCACTTCACATCTTCAGCCGTCATTGTATCCCCGGTATGAAATTTGACTCCATGCCTAAGGTGGAATATCCACACCGTCCCATTTTTATTGCTCTCCCAGGAAGTGGCAAGCCAAGGCTTCAACCCGTTAGGTGTATACTTCACGAGGCACTCATACACGTTTGCAAGAATTATTACAGAGTTAGAGAATTCTGTGCTTGGATCCAATGTTACCATCTCATGGCCGTAACCGTAAATTACGACATTTGTAGTTTCTTTCTCAGTCATGGAAACTTTCTTAGAAGTCTGGGATGGAGTCTGCGTAGTGGAGGTAGTCCCACCGCTTATACATCCACTGGCAATCACACTGAATATAACGACAGCCAATACAAACAGGCCTATCCCCTTCCTCATAATACCACCCCAATTTTTGCTAGATACCTTTCTGATTTTATCGCAATGTTTTAATAATCTATCTTATTTAAATATATCTGTTCAATATCTTCAAAAGCATTATGACCAATTTTGTCAGACATGAGAGTATTAATATTAACGGTAATGGATGATATAATGTTATCAATGGAAAGCCCTGTCCTCTAAAGTACTATACTAGAAGATGGCATTGAAAATCATGGGCTACTGAACACCAAATCCAAATCAAAGAATTATATTTAGACATTTGAGCCAAAGAGAACCGTTAGACCATAGAAAACTGTTATAAATACGTCAATGTTTACATTTTCCTCCCGGGCGCGAAACCGCGGTTTCCGCAGAAACCAATCTTTTTAAAGTGTGCCCCGACCTTTCACTCGGTGAGTCCATGAGGTGCTCAGTCTGCGGGAGGCCTGCGATCTACCACGCACGCTACACGGGGCGGTACTACTGCAAAAGGCACTTCAACAGGATGGTCGAGAAGAAGTTCAAGGAGACGGTAAAGAGATATCACCTCATAGAGAAAGGCGAGAGGATAGCGGTTGGGGTGAGCGGTGGGAAAGACAGTGTCGTCCTCATGCATCTCCTCGCGAAGCTCCGCGAGAAGTTTCCCTTTGAGCTGGCGGTTGTGACCATAGACGAGGGTATAGCTGGCTACCGTCCGCTGAGCGTTGAGGTTGCAAAGAGAAACGCTGAGAAGCTTGGCATAGAGCACAGGGTTTATTCCTTCAGGGAATACATCGGCTTCACGCTCGACGAGACGGTTGAGATAATGGGGAGCTTTGAGAAGGGGGAGCGCGTCGGTGCCTGCTCCTACTGCGGCGTCTGGAGGAGATGGCTCCTCAACTACGCGGCGAAGGACGTCGGAGCCGATAAGCTGGCGGTCGGCCACAACCTCGACGACGAGGTTCAGATGTTTCTGATGAACGTTCTCAGGGGCGACATAGCGCGCCTCGGGAGGACCGGGCCCTACTACGAGGAGATACACCCAGAGATGGTCCCGAGGATAAAGCCGCTCAGGGAGATTCCGGAGAAGGAGATAGTTCTCTACGCGGTTCTCAATGATATCGAAGTCGATCTGAGCGAGTGCCCCTACGCGGTGGAGGCCTTCAGGGCGGAGATAAGGGACTGGCTCAACGAGATGGAGGAGAGGCATCCCGGGACGAAGTATCAGATCCTCAGGAGCTACGATAAGCTGTTCCCGCTCATCGCGAAGACCTACACCAAGAGAACGAGTGAGCTGAACCGGTGTAAGATATGCGGCCAGCCAACGACAGGGGAGATATGCAAGGCCTGCCAGTTCAGGCTTCAGGTGAAGAGGAAGGTTGGGAAGTCTGGGGGTGGTGTGAATGAAAAGGACGCTTATAACGGCCATCCCGCCGGATGAGGTGAGGGAGATCTCCCTGAAGTCAGGTGCCGAGGTGAAGGTTGAGGTGAGGGAGGGCAAGCCAATTCACGGTATGCCCAGGTGGGAGATCGTCGTTGAAGGTAAGGACGAAGAGGTGAGGAGGTTCATGCTCTCCCTTATGAAGTCCAGGGCCGGTGGATAGCTAAAGCAGAGGTTGCTACTGGGAAAACGGCCTCAACTTTATTCTACCGTTGTCGAGCCGGAAGCGGTAGCCCCCCTCCCTTGACTTGAATCCTGGAAGCGGGGACTTCCGGACAAACATCCTCTCCTCAAAGGAATCCTCGGATGAATGGAACTCAATTACGTAGTGGCTGTAAACTGCCATCCAGGATATGAGCTTTTCCGATACCCTCCCCTTGTTCATGAGCCATATGTTCAGGGGGCGCTTTCTTTTTTCAGTTAGCCTGGCCTCCTCCTTAACCGCCATCAAACGCTGGAGTATCCGGATGAAGTTGTCCTCCCCGAGGAGAAATGCCATACCGTCCAGTGTTGCATCGACGCCAACTGGCCTCCTGTCCCCGATGATCTCCCTCAGAGCACGGCGGTACATCAGGAGGTACTTGGGAAGAAACGTTGATTCATCAATGCTTTGATCGGTGTACACAAACGCCTCAGGGTATTTTATTCCATAGAAAGAGGAGAATATGTCAAGGATGGCCAGGTTCCCTGCCTCACCTTCCCTCTTGAGGTCAAAGTTGATCCCTCCAAGTTCCATTTCAAGGGAGGACAACGGGAGGATAGAGTCCACTATAACCCCGAAGTCACCCATTCCCATCCTGTTGCGCATTATCTCGAAGGCCAGACTCCACCCGTAGGAGTACGCATCGTAGAGGATGAG
>JALVUT010000424.1 GCA_027035445.1 Thermococcus sp. | reverse complement strand
GGCGAGCAGAGCGACCCCCTACCAGGCATTAAGCACATAGTGACCTACCTCAAACCCAAGGACTACAGGGTGTGGTATGCGGACAGGGGACAGGACACGAGGTTAACGCAGCCGAAGGAGGTTAAGCTCCGGTAAGCCCCGGTCGCCACGAGGTGAGGCACGCTTCATTAAGGAGGACGCGTTGGTTTCCACTCAGTTATAAGGGAGAATACCTTGACGCCCTTACTGGTTAACGCGTCGCTAACGTCCTTACCAGCAACTACGGCCGCCGCAAGAACAACGTCGACCCTAGCCAACTTAAGCATCGCCAGCATAGCCTCCACCTTATCCGCACTGCCGAGCACGACGTCAACCAGCACAGCCCTCCCCTTATCCTTAAGGCAGTGCTTAGGTACACCAACAACTACGGTCTTACCGCGCTCGTTGAAGTACGTAGTGTAGTACCCCTTCCTAGCTGGCGGGCCTTCTCGGAGGGCAGGGCACATTTCGCAGTGTAGCTCCATTGCTAAGGCTGTGGCGAGCATTAACGCGTACTCGGACATGGGCACGACCACACCCACCCTCACGTCATGGAGCACGTTACTAACCATTAGGGTGAAGAGGGACAGGAAGCCGGGCTTCCTCACTAAGTCGTACGGATCCTCGCGCGCAGCATTAACGGCCTCCTCCACGAGCTTGTCGAGGAGCCTAAGCTTCTCTACGCGCTCAGCTATCTTCACGCTGGTTTTCTCCTCGGGCATGCACTTCAGGCTAACGTACTTCCATAGCGTCTGGTAGGGAATCCCTAAGAGGGCTTGAAGGTCCCTCAAACTGTATCGGTAGTTCAGGAGGGTAAGTAACTTAATCACGCTAGCCTTCTTAACACCCCTAACCTTACTCAACTAACCATCAACCCCCTAACCGAAGCTACGGGGGTTAGCGCCCCCACACAACACGTGGTTGGAGGAAGTATTTAAGGATCTCTCAACAAGGAAGTCAACCACACGATACTACGTGAACTAGGCACGACGGGCATCAAGGTAAGTTGATGAGAGCTTACACTAGCTTAATGCCCGGCACTCCACTTAGTAATCGGCGCCGCCAAGGCGCCGGTGAGGAGCCATGGCCAAGAAAGCCAAGAAGAAGGGCAAGAAGCAGGAACCTGAGGAAGCCCCGCCCGAGTAACGATGCTGAAGCAAGGCACCAAACGAAATCACCGGAATAAACACACGT
>JALVUT010000423.1 GCA_027035445.1 Thermococcus sp. | reverse complement strand
TCGACTCCACCCACGGGCTCAACTACATAACGCTCCTCGCATACAGGGCGTTAAAGGAACTCCTCGGAATAGCGGCAATAACGAACGATGTAATGTTCGCCGCCTACAACTCGGATCCTTTCGTTCCCGGCATCACGAAGGAACTCACAATAAACGTCATCGAGCGGATTATGGTTCAGCCTTCACCCCTCTTGGAAAGGATACCCACCGAAGACAAGAGGTACCTCAAGAATTTCTCGCTCTCCGGCAGAGAATACGGAACAATCCTGAGAAATCTGAAGCACCTGAGAGAGTTAAGAAGAACCGCCGGAAGGCTGAACTCATGGATTTCGTCCATTGTCAATGGACTGCCCCTCGTTTTTGCCTCGGCCTTTCCTCGGAGGGAGGTTATTTCAAATGCACTCGAGGAGCTGAGAAGCACCTATACTTCATACATAATGATTTCAAACGGCCTCGTGAATCGTGAGCTCTCACTGGGAGAGGGCTTCGGAAGGTTGGTCAAGCTCCTCTTCCAGACGAGGGTTCTTGGGGGGCAGAACCCTCCAAGGGATGAACTCTCCATTGAAGAACTCAAACTCCTTTCAGAGAGGGTTTTCAGGGGAAGGGTTCTAGCCTCGACCAAAACTGAGCTTGATAGGATAGCTAAATCCGTGAATATGGACGTGGGGTGGATTAGATACGCCGAGTTGCTCCGCATGAAAGGAAAGAGCCCGAACCCCCAAGTTGACGACAGGAACTTCTTGGCCCATGCAGGATTGGAGGCAAACCTCATTGAGGTCAGAAGAAAAGGCGAACTGTACATCCGGTACACGAAGGAGAGCGTGACCTACGGCGGACGCCAAAAGGAGCCGTGGAGGGTTATAGAGTCGATTCTTTCCAAGACCCTGGATGGATGAAACGCCGGGCTAACATCTCCATAGAACTGTATCATCTAGAGACTCAAATTTGGGATCCCTTCCATCCACAATTCCAAAAATCGACGGTTTCTGTAGGACAGAGTTGTTTGAGAAGGCTGGTTCGGAGTTATACCTGAGATTTTATACTTGCTTTTTTGGGAGCATATTGGAAGAAACTAGAAGAAGGGCTCAGTCCTCGAGCCAGATTTCAAGCCTCTGCTTCCCCCTTCCGAGGCTGGAGCGCTTGAGCTTCTTCAGGTGGCCGATTTCCTTTATGTCCTTCACGTGGGTTCCTCCGCAGGGGATGACCTCGAAGTCCC
>JALVUT010000422.1 GCA_027035445.1 Thermococcus sp. | reverse complement strand
CCTGAGCCTAACGCTACAGCTTGCGTTTGTTTCCTACCTGGTGGTAAACCTGATTCTCCTGCTCCTGAGGCTGGATGTGCTCTGGATCCTCCTGATCGCTCCCCCGTACTTCCTGTACATCAGATACATTCTATTACGGAACAGGAAATTCTTCCTAGAGCTGGATCCATATAGGGTGTTCTACTACTGGATATCCATAATCTCCTTTGTTTCATTCACCGGATACACGGTAGTACGGGGCATCGCAACCACGGTGTACTATTACATGGGGTACCTCGCGGCGATACTTGGAGTTGTGGTAGTGTTTAGGTATTACTTTAAATCCCGCTACGGTAGGGACTACACCTACGGCGTCGTTGAGGAGGTCAAAAACGGCCTCATCAGGGTGTTCGTCCACGACGACATAGCCGCCAACGTTAAGCCGGGCTACTACTGGGTTGATAGCGTACCAGAGGCGGAGCCGGGTAGGGTCGTCAAGCTCCTGATAGAGAACAGAACCCTCAGGGGTGCGGTGCCCGTAAGGATACTCGAAGTTTATCTTACAGATCAATCCTCCCAGACCTCAACGGAGCCGAAAGAGGAAACCGAGTGAAGAACAAGTAGGTAGAGTGAATGATAGGGCTCTACTCGGTTGGTCTTCACAGAACCTTCACCGCTCCTGTGTATCATGAGGGACTCCACAAAGCGACATTCAGGGGATATTAGGATGGAATCCCCCACGAAAGAAAGGTCAAGGCCGATCCCATTACATACTGTTTCTATGAACCTCCTGAAATCATCCCAACGTTCGACCTTTGTGTGGTAGTAGATGGAATATCCCATGGTATCACATTAGATGGTAATATAAAAACTTTAAAAAGTTTCTGTCTGCACAATGTATGATAGTGATGACACCGAAAGGGGAAGGAGGACAGAAGAACGGTCCAAAAGTGCCAACAACGGATGGTGAGATCCCTGGGACTGCAGGGAATAACAAAAGGGTCACTTACTAGAGCTCCCCACAGAGCTTCGCAAAATTGCGGTAAATATCGGCCCCGCGTTCGGTGTGAGCAACCTCAGGGTGAAACTGGACGCCGTAAATCGGAAGGTTCTCATGCTTCATGGCCTCTATCGGACATGTATCACTTCTAGCCAGGAGTGTGAAGCCTGGAGGAAGACCCTTCACCTCGTCCATGTGACTCTCCCATACCTTTAGCCTACCAGGGAGACCCCTGAACATCTCGTCCTCCACCACGATCTGAACCTCAACGAGACTGTACTCCGCCTTATCGCCCTTTCCAACCCTTCCACCAAAGTGCCTCGCTATGAGCTGATGACCAAGGCAGATTCCCAGTATCGGCACATTAAATTCGTCGTAGTGCTCCAAAATTGCCTCACAGTTGCCCGTTCTTTCAATGTCCGGACCGCCGGAGAAGATTATCCCCTTCGGCTTCATCGCCTTGATCTCCTCCAGCGACATCGTATTGGGGATTACCCTCGCCCCCACACCGAGATAGCGGAGCGTCCTCCAAATGCGGTGAACGTACTGTCCTCCGTTGTCCATAATCAGGATCATTCCTTCACCCCCAGAAGGTTGAAAAACCCGTTGGATTCTTCAACTAGATAAAAGGCCTTCAAACCGAGGGATTTGGCCAGTTCAGCCATTTTCCTATCGTTGGTTATGAGAACCGCGTTCAGGTAGAGGGCGGTTGCGATGAAGTATATGTCGGACGCCTTGTGGTGGGTTTGAAACGCCACCTCCTTTAAATCTTCGATTATTAACTCCTCTGGAACCCAGACAACTATAGTGCTGTAAAAATCCAAAGCCTTCTGAACCCTTTCACGGTCGAAATATCTTGACAGAACTGCCGCGAACTCAACCTCCCCAATACGAGGAGCGTAGAGATCTATATCACCCGACTGAGCTTGTTTAATAACCCGTTCTGCAACCGCGGTTCGCTCCGGATAAAAACTGGAAAACAGATAAAACACGACAGAGGTATCTATAACGACCCTCATGTCTCCTCCTCCCTGAGACGCAGAAGATAATCGGTTGGGTCTTCCTTAAAGCGCTCTTTTGTGACTTCCTTTCTCATCTTCTTCGCCAGCTCAAGGAAGCCTCCCTGATAAATCCTCACCATGAGCCTCTGTCCTTCCTTCAGCTTCAACGGCTTCAACGGCTTCAGCACGCCGTTTTTATACACAACTTCAATGATCTCGCCCATGCTCCCACCGTTTCAGATTCCACTCAAAAATAAATAAAGGTTCTCACTCAAACTCTATAGTCGCCGGCGGCTTGTTGGTGATGTCGTAGAGCACCCTTCCCACCTGGGGAATCTCGCTCGTTATCCTGAACGCTATCTTCCGGAGGACGTTGAAGGGAACCGCCATCGCGTTGGCGGTCATTCCATCAAGGCTCTCAACAACGCGGACGGCAATGGTCTCCTTGTAAACCCTTATGTCACCCTGAACGCCCACCGTTCTGACGCCAAGAAGAACCGCGAAAGCCTGCCACGGCTCTAGGCCTGCCCTCTCAATCTCATCCTCGACTATTGCGTTGGCCTCCCTGACCACTGCAACCCTCTTAGGGGTGACCTCCCCGAGAACCCTGATGGCCAGCCCTGGCCCCGGGAAGGGCATGCGGTTGTATATCTTCTCAGGCAAACCCAACTCCCTCGCCAGTTCCCTCACCTCGTCCTTGTAAAGATCCCTGAGCGGTTCTATTAGCCCCAGATTGAGCTTCTCGGGCAGGCCGCCAACGTTATGGTGGCTTTTTATCCTGCCTCGACTCTCTATCCAGTCGGGGGCTATGGTTCCCTGGATGAGGAAGTCTGCGTCCACATCCTTAGCCACCTCCTCAAAGACCTCGATGAAGACCCTGCCGATTATCTTCCTCTTCTCCTCAGGCTCGGTTACGCCCTTGAGCTCGGCAAAGAAGCGGTCGCTCGCGTCAACGTAGTGGAGGTTTAGCCCGAACTCATCATGGAAGGTCTTCACCACAAACTCCGGTTCGTTCTTGCGCATGAAGCCGGTGTTAACGAAGACCGCGTGAAGCTTCCCCCCTATCGCTCTGTGAGCGAGTATCGCCGCGGTCGAACTGTCAACTCCTCCAGAGAGGGCTATTATAGCCTTCCCGTCGCCAACGGTCTCTCTTATCTCTCCGACCTTCTCCTCGATGAAGTTCTCCCACATGGACACCACCTTCTGCCACCATTCGGACGTCAATTTATAAACTTATCTTGCGGTAAATTAAACATATTCATGTTAAAATCTCCCCCAGCCTATCCTCCCCCAACCCCTGCCTCAGCTCCATGGCTATCCTTCTTCCCGTGCTGACGGGGAAGTCGTAGCGGAGCCAGCTGTACGGTGAGCCGTGGACAAAGGGATTCGTGCCCGCAACTATTCTGGCGGAGATCTCGAAGACCACAAATGCCATATCTTCCGTGTAAACTCCTTCAAGACAGAAAGGACCCCAAAGGCCACCCATGAGCCCTTCCGCTGCTTTGATCGTCCTCTCCCCCGCATCGATGACCTCCATTAGCAGGCTCTCCCTGAGGACGATTGGAATGTTGCCTATGACGGTGTAGTTGGTGTTCAGTTCAAGGCCCAGTTGCTCCCCCGCAGGAATCCGGCCTATCGCGTCGGCGTTGCTCTCGTAGCGCCTGTCAATGCTCATCAGCTCAAGTTCCCGGTTAAGCTTCGAGTAGAAGTAATGGGGATAGACGGGAATTCCGAGAACATATTCCTGTATCTGAATCTCCGGGAGGTCTTCTTTTTCCGTGATTCCAAGTCGCCCCGCCTTTTCCCAGAAATCAGCCGGGCTTTTGGCCAAAAAGTAACCATTTCCACCCTTCGCCCCGTAGGGCTTGACTATAACGGGGCCATCTATATCGTCGGGGTCTTTATATACCCGCGGAAGCCTCAGCCTCGCCTTTTCGAGCCATATCCTCTCAAGGGAACGATCACTCTCCCACCTGAGGACCTTCTTGTTGCCGTAGTAGGGGACGCGCATTTTCTCAACGAGCTCAAGGCCCAGGTGGGCCACGAATGAGCCCGTGGGGATGACCACCGCATCGAGTCCCAACAGCTCTTCCTCCGGATATGTTTCCTCGATGAAATAATCAGCAACCGGGAAGTACTTTGTATAGAGGGATTTAACATGGGCAGGGCCGAAAGCAACCGTCTCAAAGCCCTCCTTCTTCGCCCCGTGCAGTATCTGAAGAGCAGAGTGAGAAGCATAGGTCGCTATTCTCATTCAACATCACCCAAAAGCTTTGGAAGAGCCTCATAAACTTCCCTAAGCTCACTTAGAGGCCTCCTAAGGAGGCTCTCTCCCTGCCAGAGGAAGGCAACATCCTTCCCTCCCGCCCGACCAATGGTCGCGAAGTCCCCGAAGATGATCCTGAGCTGTTCCAGTCTGTCTTCCTCGAAGACTATGAGGTACCTACCATGGCCCTCGCTGAACGCCGCTTCCACCGGCAAGAGATTTCCATCCATGGGGGCCTTTGAGAGATCGACCTCAAAGCCGGTGTTCCCCATGAGGGCCATCTTCGTCAGGGCGACCGCCATTCCCCCCATGCTTACGTCATGCACCGCCTCAACCAGTCCCTTTCTAACCGCTTTCAGGACGGCCTCCGCGCTGACCTTCTCCTCTTCAAGCCTTACACGTGGAGCGACTCCACCGTTAACGCCGAGCCTCGCGTAGAGTTCAGAACCGCCCAGTTCCTTCCTCGTGACCCCGATGATTCCGATGAGGAGTCCCTCTCTGAGCCCCATCCCCGGGATTTTTTCAAGCTCGACTTTTCCAATACCGGCAACGATCGCTGTGGGTTTTATCGGCCTGTCAACGACCTCGTTATAGAAGCTCACGTTGCCACCCACATAGACCAGTCCAAAGGCCCTCGCGGCATCCGCCAAGCCCTTCACGGTTTCCGCAAAGCTCCAGTAGACCTCTGGCCTTTCAGGCGAAGCGAAGTTGAGGTTGTCCACCAGGGCCAGAGGTTTTGCCCCGACGTCCACGAGGTTCCTGATTACTTCCGCAACGGCGCCCATCGCCCCATGATATGGATTCAGGTGGCTGTGCCGGGGGTTTCCGTCCGCGACAAATGCCAGACCATATTTTTCATTTATTTTCAGAACCGCCGCGTCCCTTCCGGGTTTGATGACTGTTCTCCCCCCAACCTCATGGTCGTACCCCTCCCAAACCCAGCGCTTGCTCAGAACGTTGGGGCTGCCCCAGACGAGGTCAAAGGCTTCCGCAAAGGAAACGGCGGGCGTTTCAACATCCTCCTCGATGGCATAAGGCCTCATGTTCCACTCTATCGTAGGGACATCGACCAGGAGCTCTATCGGCAGATCCGCCACCTTTTCCCCCCTCCAGTAGACGATGTAGCGCGGCTCCTCGATGACCTCACCAACGATGGCCCACTCGAGGTTATATTTCTCAAAGATCCGCCCAATTTCCTCAACATCTCCAAGCCTTATCGCGAAGAGCATCCTCTCCTGACTCTCGGAGATCATGACCTCCGTCGGCGTCATTCCCGGCTCGCGAAGTGGGACGCGATCTGCATGGATTACCACACCGAAGCCCTTCTTCCCGGCCATCTCGGAGGAGGCGCAGGTTAAACCGCCACCGCCCAAATCCTTTAGCGCCTTAACTTTCCCGGTATAGACAGCCTCAAGCGTCGCCTCAATCAGAAGCTTCTCGGTGAACGGGTCTGGAATCTGCACCGCCGAGCGATCTTCTTCCTCCGCGTTCTCTCCGAGTTCTTCGCTCGCAAATGTAACCCCGTGAATTCCATCCCTTCCTGTCCTGTTTCCAACGAGGACGAGCTTTAAACCAGGTTCACTTACATAGCTGTGGACGAGGTGCTCGGGCCTCATTATTCCAACACAGGCCACGTTGACGAGCGCGTAGTTATCGAGGCTCCCATCGAATTCCGTTTCTCCCCCAACCGTGGGCACACCTATCCTGTTGCCGTAGTCGGCTATGCCCTTGACAACGTACTCGAAGAG
>JALVUT010000421.1 GCA_027035445.1 Thermococcus sp. | reverse complement strand
TTCTTCGTTGAACACAGTACTCTTCTTGCCCTCTCTGGGGCCATAGCCTTCCTGATCGGACTTGCCCTCGGTCTGTTGCTCTACTTTATAGGTGCGTGGGCAAGCGGTGACGTTGTGATCCTCGCTGGCTTCTCGGCCCTGCTCCCCTACGCCCCTTCATGGGCTAAAATAGCCCCCCCATATACCGTGAGTTATCCCCTCTATTCTATCTCAATTCTCCTGAACAGCATCATAGCGGTGTTTCCTTTTATATTCCTCTACTCCCTAGGCGTGATCCTCGTTAGGAAACAGTATCTTGAACTGGCCAGGATATTTGTTAATGGTGCAAAGCTGACCGTGGAGGTGGCGCTCTGGATAACCGCAGGAATAGGACTCCAGCTTGGACTGGCAAACTCCATGGGGTGGATGTTCAGGGGGTTGTGGGGATGGGTACTTGCGATGGTCATGATAACGCTGCTTGGAAAGTTCCGGAAGGTGGGGGACATAATTGGAATTCTCGCACTGGCTTATGTAGTGTACATGAACCCCCTTAAAGGCGTTCTTCTGTTCGGGAAACTCCTCCTCATGCTCTACCTCTTCAAAGTGTTCCTCGCGATGATTAAATACATGCGCGTTTCAGTCCTTATGGAGGAGGTTCCAGTTGAGGCACTGGAAGAGTGGGATATCCTGGGTGAGACGATATACGAGGATGAAAACGGAGTAAAAAGGGACAGGGCTTCTCTCCTGGATAGGGTGAGAATGGCGGTGACAAGGGGAGACCTTACATTCCTAAGGAGCCAGCATGGGAATGTAATCGCCTCCACCACTGCAGAAGGACTGAACAGGGAACAGATAGAGAGACTCAAAGCCCTTGTGGGGAAGGGAATACTTGAAAACAGGTTCCTGCGGAAGAAGTCCATGCCCTTTGCCCCGGTGCTATTCCTGGGTTTCCTGATAAGCTACCTCTGGGGGGATATATTCTGGTGGATCGAGCTAAGGCTCGCGGGCATGTGAGGATCCCCTGATGAGTTTTTGCCTTTTTCTTTTGAAAGCCTCACACTTCACGGCGGGGAGGAGATCAGTTTGCCGAATTCGTGCACACAGTCGGTACCAGGCACACCATCCACAGACTCATCGATCCAGAAGCCCTTGGATTATCATCCTGATCTCCTGGAGGCTCTCAACAACATGATCACCCTCAACGCCCTCATGGGGATTGATCGCTATGGCGACGTCTGCCTCTCTGAACATGCTGATGTCATTGAAACCATCCCCCACCGCTATCGTGAGTTCGGGGATAAGCTTCCCCTTGAGATCCCGTAGGATTGCCCCCTTACTCTTAAAATCGACCTCGGGCCTGACTTTTCCAGTAACAATGTCATTGTCATCAAAGATCAGCTCATTGGCGTACACGTAGTCAACACCGAGCTCCCGCCCTATCCTTCGAGCAAGGCACATAAGACCGCTACTCAATATAACGATTTTAAAGCCTTTCTCGCGGAGGAAATTGATAAGCTCCTTTGCCCCCTCCATATACTCGACAGAGTTCGCCCACTCCATTATTTCATCCCGGGTGTGCCCCTTCCAGAGCGATGCGTCAAGCTCAGCCCACTCAACGTAGCCGATCTCACCGGAGAAGAACATCTCAGCGTATTCCCTTCCCCTCTCCCATGTACCGAACTTCTTATGGAGTTCAACCCAGCTCGAAATCGATTTCACCAGGGTTCCCTCAAGGTCAAAGGCAATGAGTCTCACCATGCTACCACCTGGCTGAAAATTGGCGGTCTCCTTAAAAGCCTACCCGCTCCACCCGTGCTCACCTATTAGGGGCACGAAAGCAACCCCTCCCCAGCGCCTCTTTCGTATCTTCCCCTCCTCGGTTTTTGTGACCACGTAGAGATCCTGCCATAGATGGTAGCTCCCGACCGGGATAATAAGCTTTCCTCCGGGCTTAAGCTGTTCTACCAGCGGGTTCGGAAGCTTGGGGGCACCAGCGGTAACAATTATCTCGTCATAGGGTGCCTGAGCAGAAAATCCCTTTGTACCATCACCAAGGATTACATGAACTCTGTCCCCGTATCCGGCCCTCTTAAGGTTCTCTCTGGCGAACTCGACCAGTTCTGGAATCCGTTCAACACTGTAAACATCAGTTTTCACAAGCTCAGCAATCAGGGCTGCGTTCCAGCCACTGCCTGTCCCCACCTCGAGAATATCCATCCCAGGTTTCAGATCCGCCAGCTCCAGCATTATGGCCACCATGTGAGGGGCGCTCACTGTCTGCCCCGCGGGTATTGGGAGAGGTTCATCAACGTGTGCGTATCCCCTGTACCGTCCCTCAACGAAAAGATAGCGTGGAATCTTAAGAAGGGCATCCCTAACGGGGGTGCTTTTTACCACCCCCTCCCTCACAAGGGTTTCAATGAGTCTCCTCCACCTTCCGCGAAGTTCCTCATCGGAGAGCATAATGTCCCATCCAGAGGGGGGTAGGTACAGGAGAATTTAAGCATTACTAAGAAACTATATAGGGGCCGGCGGCGTTCCCGGTTTCCCGCCCCCTCTCGGAGGGCAGTACACCCGAGAACGCGGGCGGACTTAACTTCCGGGATCGAAACGAGACCGGGTGTAACCCCGCCGCCATGACCGCCGTACCGATACGTACCTGTCGCGGAGGGTTTATAAGTCTTACGGTAGTTCTCACGACGATGGAAGAGGAACTCATGGAATTGCTTAACTGGGTGGGCACCCGCAAACCACTTAGCCCCGCCAGAAGGATAAAAGAATTCCAGAGAAGGTTACAGAGAACGAAGAACGGAGAAGATACCAGGGTGAACGGGTTTTTGGTAGGCAGGAAGCCTCCCTATGCACCGGCCGATGCGGTTTACTGTCTCCTATCACCAATACCCCCCTCCGAACTCATCACACTTTCGGAGAATGAACCGAGGACGTATCTGGTGCTGAGGATAACCGAGAGGACGGCGTTGAGGGGTGATGTGAGACCTGGAAGCTACGTGACTGCGGAGGGGGTGCTAGATGCGTATCATTGGGGAAACCTCAGGATGCTGCACTCGACGAGCATTGAAGGGAGGGATTACTCCGAGTACTGGCTTGGGTACAAAAACGCCGCACTGAGCAAAGGGGAAATTGAGGAGCTGCTCTCTAGGACACTTTACGTGGGTGAGGAGATGCAAAAAGCTCTAACTTACGCGCTCTACGGAACCCCCGTTGTTCTGGGAACCCCCGAAAAATGGGGGGAAGGTGTGGAATTTGCAGTTTACAGGTACAGGGCTGAAAACGAACTCCTAGCCCTCTGGACAGCACTCAAGTACCTCCACTCCCTCATCCCCTGGGAGCTTCGTTTGAGACGTGAGAGGTTCATTGAGGGCATGGATCCGTTTCTTGATCTAGATCTGAGGCTTGGAAACCCCAATTCCACAGGACTACGGTACTTCGTCCCATACTCCAAAAGAAGCCTTCATGGAGTCCCCAAGTGGGCCAGTAGGAAACTAATGGAGAAGAGAGCTGTGGGGCTGCTCCCCGAGAACAGGGACGCCGATCCAACAGAGGTGATGGCCAGGATCTCAGAGACCCCCTTCGTTCTTGTCCCCAGGGAGGAGAGGCCGTACTACGAGCGGAACAGGGAGATGGAGGGGCTCATACCCAACTTCCTAGTCACCATCTTTATCGGAAGGACCAGGCTCACTTCCATGAACCCCGGCACGCTTGAGGAATTCAGGAGAAAGTTCATACGGTGGCAGGAGAGAAAGAGGGAGGAATATGGCGAAGACTTCGAGGCCCTAATATCCCCCAGAGGCCTGATGAACCCCTCACTTCGCTATCACCTCAACGTCCGCCTATTAGGTTCAGCCGCACGCTTTGAAGGAGGACTAAACCGCTCGATAGCAAGGGACATCTTCAGGATAAACGACACGGTAGTAAACGACTGGATGGTCGTTCTTAAGGATCGACCCGACGTAGCCATGAGACTCCTGAAGGAGTACGAACGGTACATCCCAAGGGATGTGAGGGCGAACCGCGCCCTGCGGATATTCAGTGACCTCGCGTCCACCAGCCCTCAAGGGGAGGTCACCAAGGAGGAGTTTTTAAGGGCACTGCTCGATGCCGGGTTCAGCCCAAGCGATGCCGGTGAGATGATCGAAAGGTTCATAGCTGCAGGTTACATATATGAACCGTTTCAGGGTAGACTCCGGCTGGTGGAGTGATGATATGTCCAGAAGGTTCATGAGACAGAAAGGACAGAGGGAGAGAAAAAGGGTAGCAGGAGAGAGGATAGAGGTACTCTTCACCCTCGCAGAGAGGATCTTCCCGTATGAACCGGAGCTGGCCGATCGGTACGTTGAGATAGCCCTCGCCGTCCAGCGTAAGGCCAAGATACGGATGCCTAGAAAGTGGAAGCATCGGTACTGTAAAAAGTGCCGTTCGCTCCTCGTTCCCGGTGTCACCGCACGGGTGAGGTTGAGGGATGGGCACGTCGTCACCAGGTGCCTCATATGCGGGCATACCATGAGACACCCGTACATCAGGGAGCAAAAAGAGCGTAGAAAAAAGAGAACCGTGAAGAAAACTTACTTTTAAATCGCCCTTTAGGGGGATGAGATCAGCCTTCTTCATGAATCACTGCAACCGCCCTGACAGGGCTCCCCGAACCTCCCTCTATTCTCAGTGGAAAACCTATGAACGTGAAATCCCTACCAAGTAGAAGCCCTAGGTTCACCAAGTTTTCAAAGACCGGGATTTCACCCCCAAGAAGGATCCTGTGGACAATTTCATCCCCGATACTTGCTCCATCTGTCCCCACTGCCCTCACACCTTCGTCCACTAAGAATTGAGCCACTTCGGGGGATATTAACCTGCCCCCGGTTAAGAGCAAGGTCACCCTACCTCCAAACTCAGCCTCCGGGAGTTCCTCTAACATAACCTCCCCCTCACCACCGCGGAGATCAACGAGAATCCCGGGCCCCATAAAGGACTCTAGGGGCATCTCATCCACTGTTTTCCCCCCAGGGAGGAAGTGGGCGGGGGCATCAACGTGGGTACCTGAGTGTTCGCCCAGCTTGAGGACGTTCATGTAGTAGCCGTCCCTGTCCATAATGGCCCAGAGCCTAATACTGATCTCCGGATCACCGGGGTATGTCGGGGTTTCTTCCCCAAGGGAAAGGGAGAGGTCGATTATCATGGAACCACCATTGGGATTATGCAAAAGAGAATAAAAACCTTCTCTCCGTCAATATGAACCAGGATACATGTGCTACATCAGAACCCCGGCTTGTTGCCCGAAGGTCAGGATCATGAAGGGAACAGGCAAAACGGAACATCTTTTAACCCCCATCCCACTAATTCCTGAGTGGTGATCTGATGGAGTGCACGAAGGATCACTGTGTTCGGGACATCTCCCTCGCTCCAAGCGGGGGGAAGAAGATAGACTGGGTTTCCAGGTTCATGCCCGTTCTCCAGAGCATAAGAGCTGACTTCGAGAGGAGGAAGCCCTTCAAGGGCATGAAAATAGCCACGACGCTTCACCTCGAAATGAAGACGGCATTTCTGCTCCTGACACTTAAAGGCGGTGGGGCAGAAGTTTCAGCTGCCGCCAGCAACCCGCTCTCAACACAGGATGATGTAGTTGCGGCACTGGCAAAGGCCGGCGTCAAGGTCTACGCGATAAGGGGGGAGGACAGGGAGCAGTACTACGACTTCATGCACAGGGCGCTCGACATAGGGCCCAACATCATAATAGACGATGGAGCGGACATGGTGAGTACGGTTCTCAGGGAGAGAACCGAGCTGATAGACAACCTCTGGGGCGCGAGCGAGGAAACCACGACCGGCGTGATAAGGCTCCGTGCGATGGAGAAGGACGGTGTCCTTAAGTTTCCCATCATAGCGGTCAACGACTCCTACACCAAGTACCTCTTCGACAACCGCTACGGAACCGGCCAGTCAACGTGGGACGGCATAATAAGGACAACGAACCTCCTCGTTGCAGGGAAGAACGTCGTTGTTGTAGGCTACGGCTGGTGCGGAAGGGGAATAGCGATGCGTGCGAGGGGTCTGGGCGCTACGGTG
>JALVUT010000420.1 GCA_027035445.1 Thermococcus sp. | reverse complement strand
CGAACCGCTCCATCCAGAGCTTCCTTTCTTTCCCAGACCTCCCCCCGACGTTCCCGAAGAGGTTTGGGATGATGCCAAAAAGGTGGTTGACCAGCTGGTTTGTTATCACAAGCAAGACTGGCACCTCCCTCTTTTCGAAGAAGTGGTGGACTACCTCGACGTGGTGTTCTCGCTCAATCTGACTGGTTTCAAGGAAAACAGACTGCACCTGTGCTACGTGGGTTTGAAACGCCGCTACCGGTGCTACATCGTACACATCCTGCGAAATCCCGGTGCCGTTTACTTTTCTTACAAAAACGGGACCTTCTGGCTCGACGAGAGGTTCGAGCGGGTTAGGGAGTTGTTCCCGGTCAGGGTGGATGAAGACGACACCTTTGGGAAGTTCATTGCGTGCTGGGTGTGCACGAACAAGGTTGCGGCTAAGAGTGCTGACAGAGTAGTATGGGTTGAGAGGCAGCCGTGGTACAGATACGACCCGCAGGAAGCGGAGATGCTAAGAATGGCGGCAAAAAAAGCTAAAGAGATTGGTCTTAGTTTGGCCCCGTTCTATATTGGTTCGAAGTAATCTTTTCTGCACGAGCATACAACATCCATCACCCCCACTCCCCTCTTTCTCTGATTACCAATTTACCACACCTTTTGCACACGTATAAATCGCGAGCCGTTGGTATTCCCTGCGACTTACAGTATGTTGCTTCCACTTTATCTATGTCTTTAAAGTTTGTAGCAATAAGTTTCATCAAATCGTGGCCCTTAAGTAGGCACACGAGTCTTTTCATCACTCCTTAATCTCCTCAATTATCTGCTTGTAACTCGTGTGCTCTATCACTGACAGCACGAACGCTATGATGCCCACGATTGCTGTTCCAATCGGAGCTGGCAGGAAGTGATACACTGCGGACAGAGCAGCGACGATTGGCGTTGCCACCGCCGTTCCCACAACGGCACTGTTCTTGTGGATTGGTTTGGGCTTGGTCTTTGGTTTGACTTTAATCGTTACGCTGTGAGCTACGGGTGCTGGCAGGTGTGCTTTCCCGGCGAGGATGGACTTTGCTATGGCGAACAGTCTCTCCTTGTTGGCTGAGCGGAACTGAAGCAAGTTCGAAGACAAATCCTGATTCGCCACTTTCAAGTTCATGCCCTCACTTTTCAACCAAGCGAGCCAGAGGTGTACTGACTCGGGATTGGCGTCAGGTCTCCAGAACATCATAGCCACTTTCACGAGTGGAAGGCTGTCA
>JALVUT010000419.1 GCA_027035445.1 Thermococcus sp. | reverse complement strand
CGATCTTGTAGTCCTTCACTATGTTCACGGTCGCAGCCGGTGCGATGAGGGCTATCTTGTTCACCTCGTCCTCGCTCAGGTAGCGTCCCTCAACCTTAACGATGTCCTTCCTCCCGAGCTTCTTGCTAGGGACGTTCGAGGCTATGAGGAGGGTTCCACCGTTTGGTCTGGTCAGTCCGAGTATCTCTATGACCTTGAGCCATTTTCCTGCCGGGATATGGTCTATGACGGTTCCTTCAGGGATTACCTCAATCTTGAGGTTTTCCTGCATTCAGAGCACCCCCAGTGTTAAACCAAGAAGGGCCATTCTAACGGGAACACCCGAGAACACCTGGCGGAAGTAGAGGGCGTGTCCGCTTCTGTCGACCTCCGGGTGGATTTCGTCCACCCTTGGGAGGGGATGCATTATTTTCAGCTTCTCAGTTGCCTTCTCTAAAGTCCTGCGATTCACCTGATAGCTGCCCTTGACCTTGAGGTACTCTTCCTCATCTGGGAAGCGCTCACGCTGAATCCTGGTCACGTAGAGCAGGTCGAGTTCTGGAATCGTCCCTTCAAGGTCGGTCGTCTCGTGGATCTCTACCCCCCTCTCGTGGAGTTCTTCGATGATGTGCCTAGGCATCCTGAGGAGCCCAGGTGAGATGAGGTAGAGCCCCACGTCGTAGAACGCCAGTGCCTCAGCAAGGCTGTGAACGGTTCTCCCGTACTTCAAGTCGCCGAGAAGGCCAATCTTAAGTCCGTCAATCCTCCCAAAGGCCCGTTTTATTGTGTAGAGATCCAGCAGAGTTTGGGTCGGATGCTGGTTGCTGCCGTCTCCGGCGTTGATGATGGGAACCTCCACCATCTCGGCGGCGAGCCTTGCGGCCCCTTCCATCGGATGGCGGATGACTATCACATCACTGTACTGCTCAACTGTCCGTACAGTATCCGCTAGGCTTTCGCCCTTTCTGACACTCGTGGTTGCGGCGGATGAGAATCCTATCACGGAGCCTCCAAGCCTATGCATTGCACTCTCGAAACTCATCCTTGTCCTGGTTGACGGTTCAAAGAAGAGCGTCGCCAGAATCTTCCCCGCGGCGTAGTCGAGCGATCCTTTCTCTTCGAGTTCTTTCTCAAGCCTTTCAGCAATTTTCAAAAGAAATTCAATGTCTTCCTTGGAGAAGTCCCTAACACTTATCACATCACGTCCTTTCCAGTTCATAAAGCCCTTCTACTGTAAAAAGCGATGGGTTTTTAAGCCTTTTTTAACATAAATCTGTCAACGGCAGTGATTTAAACTTTGAATGTAGAGTTTAATAACCGAGTTGTGAAAGGTGATCGTGATGAGAACCCCCGCTGTTTACCTCGCAGACGAAGTCATGCCGTTTCTGCGTGCCCGGATAGCTGGGATACTGTACCGCGCCGGGATGACACAGTCGGAGATATCCGATTATATGGGGATAACCCAGGCCATGGTCAGCAAGTACCTAGCCGGAAAATACAAGAGGCCACCCGAGGAGCTGGCCAGAAAAATCGAGGGCGTGGCGGAGGAGACCGCGAAGTTTATACTCTACGGTGGAAGTAAGGAGGAGGCGACGGTTCTTCTCTCCAGACGTCTTGTGGAGCTGTTTCAGAGCGGGTTTCTGTGCAGGTTTTATTCGAGATACGCCGGTATCAGTGAGGAGGCGTGTCGCTCGATCTACTCAGTGCAGCGCGATCGAGGTGAGGTTCTTGAAAAGCTGAGCCTTGCCCTTCGCAGCCTCCTGGAACTCGATGAATTCGCCAAGCTCATTCCCGAAGTTAGAAGCAACTTTGCTTATACCCTTCCTTCGCCAAGGGGGCCCGAGGATGTCGCTGCCGTCCCAGGAAGGATAACCATAGCCAAGGGGAAACCCTACGCCCTCCCCCCCGAGTTTGGGGCCAGTAGCTTCACCTCGGGAGTTCTCGTGGAACTAGCTGAATCCCAGCCAGGGATAAGGAGCGTTCTTAACATCCGGTACAATGAGGGTGTAATGGTTGCCCTGAAAAAAGCCGGATTTCATACTGCGACTGTGCGGACCGGAGGGATGGAGCAGGAGAACGCAATAACGGAGATTGTGCGACCTTTTGCCAGCGGGATCTATGATCTAGTGATCGATGAAGGCGGGCATGGTGTGGAGCCGATGCTCTACGTCTTCGGTAGGGATCCCTTTGAAGTGGTTGAGAAGCTTAAGATGTTGATAGGGCACCTCCGGTAATTGACATTGCCACAAATCTAATAGGCCCCATCACCGGAGTTCTAGTCGGGTGATGGCATGAAAGTATTCACGAGGGAGCTGAGGTTCTCAACGGCGGGAGAGGTTGACCTTGTGGATGTAACCAGTGAGATCGAGGGGGTCGTAAGGGAGTCCGGGATTCAAAACGGCCAGGTTCTCGTCTTCGTCCCCGGTGCTACCGGTGCGATCGTGACAATAGAGCATGAGCCTGGTCTTCTGGAGGACTTCAAGGGGGCCTTGCGGGAGTTGGTACAGGCGGGGAAGGGCTACCTCCACGACAGAATAGACGACAACGCCCACAGCCACCTGCGGGCCACTTTACTGGGGCCCAGTGAGTGCTTCCCGGTAGTTGATGGCAGGCTCGTCAGGGGCACGTGGCAACAGATATTCTTCGTCGAGCTCGACGTCAGACCGAGGCACAGGCGCGTTATCGTTCAGGTTGTTGGGGAATGAGAACCTGTAAACCTTAGAGAACTCGGGGTTCTCACCTTTTATAAATACCCTCACAGTGAGACGAGTACCGCACCGAGAACTATCAGTATTGCACCAACCGCGGTCTTTGCGTTCATTTTGCTCCCGAGGATGAGCCACGACAGGAATATCGCTAGGGCAACACTCGTTTTGTCTATCGCAACAACCGCTGGAACCCTCCCGTCCTTTATTGCCACGAAGTAGAATATCCACGAGAGTGCCCCGGCCAGCCCGGAGAGTGTTATGAGGATGAGCGCCCTTCCATTAATGCTCCCACCGTTTGTTGAACCGCTCAGGAAGGCAACTCCCACGAGGAAGACCGCCATTATGACGGCTCTGACAGCCGTCGCAAGGGTCGGATTGATGTCCTTCAGACCGAGTTTGCCAAATATCGGGACGAGGGACGCGAAGAGAGCCGCAAGAAGTGCGTAGATGATGTAGCTGCGCATCATATCGCCTCCATAAAGGGGGTAATAACCCGCCCAAGTTCATCGGCTCCGCCTTCGGCGGCACTCCCCGGGCAGAGTGGATTGCTCAAGGGGTCTAAAAAGGTTTTGCTAATTAAACCCGATAGTCTTTTCCAGGCAGACTTAGGATCACCCAACAACCCAGAAAATCCCAAGACTGCAAAAGGCTCATCTGAAATTTCCCCACACTCCTGGATTGTCTTGTCTGGGCTTCAAAATGTGAACCTCGGAGCGCGTGACCGTCCCTCATTTATCCTCAGTTAGCCTTAAAGCCTGGAGGGGCTACCTTGATTCGGGGACGTCCATTATGGAATACCGGAAGCATAGGGGTTTGAAAATTTCTGAGATAGGGATTGGCACGTATTCCTTAAGCGGGGTCTATGGGAGAAAAGACCTCGAAGAATTTAAGCGGATGATTTACCGTGCCTATGAGCTTGGAGTTAACTTCTTTGACACTGCGGAGGCCTATGGGAACGCCGAGGAGATTCTGGGGGAGATTGTAAAGCCCTTCCGTGAAGATGTCTATATTGCCACGAAAGTGGGTGTTAAGAGCGATGTAAAGCCAAACCTCTCCAGAGACTACATCAAAAGAGCCTGCGAGGAAAGCCTCAGGAGATTGCAGACAGATTATATTGACCTCTATCAGGTTCATTTCCATGATCCGACCACGCCGGTGGAGGAAACGGTTGAAGCGCTGGAAAAGCTCGTTGAGGAGGGGAAGATTCGATATTACGGCGTTGGTCACCTGCCTTTGGATGTCACGGAGGAATACTGCAGGCTTGGAAAGCCCTTTTCAGTCCTTGCAGAATTTAGCGCGGTTGCGAGGGAGTCCTATGAAAAGCTTCTGCCGCTTTACAGGGGATACGGTTTGGGTATCATAGCGTTCAGCACCACCGGAAGGGGGCTTCTCACGGGGAGATTTAAAGAAGGCCAGAAGTTTGAGCAGGGAGATATACGCTATTTAGACCCCCTCTTCCAGAGGGAGCGCTTCCAGTACGGCCTGAGAATAGCCGGGAAGTTCGCCGAGCTGGGGAAGAGATATGGCAAGACCCCTGTGCAGGTTGCCATTGCATGGGTTCTGAGCCATGAAGGGGTGATATGTGCCCTAACCGGGCCTTCAACGGTAGAACATTTAGAGGAGAACGTTAAAGCGAGCGGATGGGAGATTCCTGAGAAAGACCTAAAAGAGCTGGATGAATTCTTTAAGGGAGGAGATGAATGGCTGAGGCGGAAGCAGAAGGAATCCATAAAGCAGATACTGAGCAGACCCCTTCAGGAGCCGCAGAAGGCCTTTGTTGATCTGATATACGTTATCGAGACTGCAGTCTCTCTTGGCATCGCTGGGGAGAAGGAGGTACTGCCGGTTTTCTATGAGCTGTACAGTCTGAAGAGGGAGCTGGATAAAGAAGATGTTAGTGAAAAACTGAAGGACATCCAGAGCCAGCTGCAAAAAATAGTCCCATTAGATGCTCTTTGATATCTTTTTCAAATTTTCCCACACTTCTATGTGTTGCGTGGTTTTCGGAAGCTCTTTTAGCGCTTTCCTCAAGAACCTTTGGATAGAGTGAGAGAGCTTCAAGCTCATCAAGAGAGAACCACTTAAAAATCAGCCTGATTTCTTTGTCTTCCTCTAGATGTTCCTTCCCCCAAAACTCTCTTTTCCTGTAGAGGGAACAACCTTTGGGAAGTTCCACCAAATAATAAAAGCCCAGTTCATGGAAGAGTATTCCACCATCCTTAAAGAAAGTCTCAACGACCCAGATTAGCCTCCCTGCACAAACCTCAACGCCAAGCTCTTCGTGCATTTCTCTCTTTAACGCATCTTTTGAAGGCTCCAACAGCTCAACTCGTCCCCCCGGCAGGGTCCAAAAGTCATCTTTCTCTGCCCTGTGGAGGAGAACCCAGTTTTTATTAAATACAATCCCAACCACCCGATAATTAAACCTTATGTCTCCTTTTTCAAACGTTACCATCTTTCTTATCCTCAAAATTATCATTTCCGTTTTGAATTTGGAGTATAACCCTCAGTCCCTGCACTTAAATCTTTATTGCCCTCATGACTTCCTCCCTGAACTTCTCCCTTTCTATTGGGAGGGAATTTATTGGGATACCGTTCACCAGCATCCAGTTTCGCCCTTTTGATACGAATTCTTCTGGATGATTCCATCCGTTCAAAACCTCTATTTTTAGTTCTGGAGCGATTTCTTTCACTATTTCTTTACTCCCATGGGCCCAAAGATAAGTGAAGGGACATGGAGGTTCATAGAACAGGAAGACTTTACCAATATCTGTATCGTTCCTCTTATATTCATCTCCGCCCTTCCAAAAACCATAATAAGGTTCTTTAAGCTCTTTCCCACTAAAGGAGTAATAAAGGTCTTCTTTGGTTATCTCCCTAAAGCCCAATCGCTTAAAGAACTCCGCCTGTGAAAGGAACTCCCCGGTATCAAACGCGTGAGTGACCAAAAATTCGTATTTCCCTCTCGCTCTTTCAACGAGCATTTTGACCATTTTTCTTGCGATTCTACCTTTTCAGGGTAGGCTAATAGCTGAGCTGCGGGCTTTCCAGTGAAATATGCAACGAGCCCCACATCTCCATACGTCCCCAGGGTTTCAAGAAGCCATGCCCTCTTAATCTCGACGCCTTTCTTGTATGCCTCACCGATGACGGATGGGTTGCACACCGAGATCATGTCGTCCACATTTCGTTCATCAACCTCTTCAATCTCGATATCCATGTGGCTCACTGCTTATGCATCTCCATTGATTATGAAAAAAGAAGAAAAGCCTCACTTCTTGAGCTTCTCGCAGTTCTCGACCCAGTTCTTCAGGATGTCTCTGAGCTTCGGCTCGCCGATCTCTTCGAGCTCGTAGCGGACGCGGACGGCCGGCTTGTTGAGCTTCACGACACGCCT
>JALVUT010000418.1 GCA_027035445.1 Thermococcus sp. | reverse complement strand
TGTTGTTAAGGCCGGGCTTGAGTGTGGTGTCGTTGAAGTAATACCCGCCGAACGCCTGCGCGAACGCTGAGATGAAGTACGGGTTAACCGGGTAGGCGATACCGTACTCCTTCTTGTTCGGGTTGTAATACTTCTTCATTATGTTAAGCATCTGTGAGAAGGTGGTCGGAGGGTTCGGTACCATCTTCTTGTTGTAGATGAGGGCCACAGTTTCAACGGCGAAGGGCAGGGCGTAGTAGTTGCCCTTATACTGAATGGCCTCAGTGGCCTGGGGCCTGAACTTCCCTAGTATCTGAGGTGTGACCAGGTTGTTGATCGGTTGCAGGAGTCCGCCCTTGACAAACTTCCCAATCCAGTCATGGGCCCAGATGAACATGTCCGGTCCCTTGCCAGCTGGGATGCCCGCCTGCAGGGCGGTCTGAAGGTTGTTTTTGTATTCGAACTTTATGGTGACGCTCGGGCACATGGCCATGTACTCCGCGGCCAGTCCCTGGAACACTTTAAGCTCGTTGGGCTGCATCGCATGCCAGATGACGACCGTTCCACTGCCACACTGAACCGCCGGAGAAGTAGTTGTGGTCGTCGTGGTGCTGGTCGTTGAAGGTGACGAGGTCGTTGATGTGGAACTGCTGCTGGTTGGTGTGGTTGACGGTGAGGAAGTAGTCGTTGCTGGGCTGCTGGTCGTTGGACTGGAGCTCGTTGTAGTGCCTCCGCCGATACAGCCGCTGGCCACTACGCTAAAAACCAAAACTCCAACTAAAAGTAGGGTCATCAAACCTTTCTTCATCTTTATACCACCCGCACTTGTGTTGGGTGATACAGTATCATCCACAGTGATATATATACCTTGCGCTTCCCTGTCCCCACTAGGGTAGGATGTACTCTAATGTACCCTGAGGTGTACTGCTGGGGGCGCGCCTCAGGATTAGAAACGAGATAGGAGTAACCCGTTTCGGTTCCATGGATTCTCCGTACTCACCCGGAGGCACCACCTCAACGGTGCTGTTCGAAAGGTTTATAGCTACCAGAACCCGTTCCGAGGTCCATACCCTCTCGTAGATAAGCAACTTCCCGCTGAACTTTAGGGGTCTGAATTCACCGGCCTGTAGTGCCCTACTAACCTTTCTCAGGTTGATCAGTTCCCCCGTTACTGTGAGGATTTTTCTGTCCCACCTTTCCCGAGTCCACTCCATCGGCGTTCTGCCCCCGGACATGCTTCCAACGTTTCCCCTGAGCCCTATTTCGTCGCC
>JALVUT010000417.1 GCA_027035445.1 Thermococcus sp. | reverse complement strand
TCTACACCTGCGGTCACAAACACATGCCAAATATTTACCGGGTGGAGGATCTCGTGGTGGACAACGCCGGCTGTACCTCCTGTCGAAAGACGCGGGCGGGGGACGTCAACAGCTACAACATAATAACTCTGCATGATGATGGCAGGGTGGAGGTACGGATAAGACGGGTGACCGGGGACGAGACCAAAAAGGAGCACCTAGCAATAAAGCCAAAACTCTTCATACCAAATGGAAGGCGCCTCATGCGGATAGTCCAGATGAGCGAAAGCAACGTATCCGATCGTATCTACTTCAGAAGGAAGGTTCTGGAAAACGCGATCAGGATGATAAACGAGAAGCTCAAGCCTGACCTCGTCATACACAACGGGGATCTTGTGGACGCGGGCATTGAACGCTACTACGCGAAAGTCTACGAATTCTACGAGAAGATAAAAGGACAAAAGCTGGTAGTGCCCGGTCATAACGATATAACATACCTGGGACATGACCTCTTTAAGGAGTACTTCGGAAGACCCAACACAATGGAGGTGGGAAGGTTTGAGTTCATTCCGGTTCAGAGTGCGCAGTACGAAACCCCGATAGGTGTCGTTGGCAGGATGGGACAGCGAATCCTCCGTGACCTCCTCCAGGAGCATAGGGATAAGTTCACCGTAGTTATAATGCACCACAACATAATCCCCATCCCGAGGAGCAGGGAAATAGGCTTTCTCGAAGACGCCGGGGACGTCCTGAGGGTCGTCACGAAAGAGAACGCCAACTTGATCCTAACAGGCCATGGTGGGAACGCCTTTGGGGTGAAGGTGGAGAACACGCCCATAGTAAACGCAGGGTCGGTGAGCTGGGAACTTCACAGGAACCCCTACGGTAACACCTTCAACCTCATCGATATTTACAGCCACATGGTGGTCGCTTTTGAAATTCAGGCCACGTGGGGCTCCGGCAGACTTCTGGGCATATGGAAGGTAAAGAAAGGATTCACCCTTTGAGGCTTTTCACCCTCCTCATCATCCGATCCATCATATTCTCCATTATCATTGAAACGGTCTTTTCCAGCTCAACATTCTCCAGAACAGGGATACCGTGCTCCATCGCCTTATCCACTATAAACCCCTGTATCTCCATGATCTCATCAAGGTGCTCGATGTAGTATTCGGCAGGACGGCGGCTGTACCTTGCCCGTTCGTAAAACCTCGCCCGGAGATCCTCCTTGGTCGGCACCGTTATCACGTACATAAAGCTGTTCTCGGTAAGGTTCACGTATCCCGGAACTAGGTGTATGCCTTCTATTATTGCGTTAAGGCCCTCTCTGTGGGCCCGTTCAACGACTGCATTGACACCAACCGAAACGTGTTTCACCTGACTTTCAAAGCCCTTCCATAAAACAACCTCACCCCGCCGGCCTGATGACCGAATGGTTTTCCACGCAAGGAAAGAGGACGTGTGGAGATCAGGAAGGAGTTCGGGCCCAATCATCTTCCTCATAACCTCTCTGATGGTGTCCGTTCCGATAACACTTCGTACCCCAAGCCGGAATGCCAGCTCCGTGGCTATTGTCGATTTACCCACCCCCGTAGTTCCACCGATCAGAAGAACCATCGGGAGTTTAAGCCGCTTGAATCTGCGCCAGAACACGTACCTCCGGGCCTCTTCCTCAAGCCCGTGATCCCTCAGCTTAAGATAAGTGAGATCCCGGATTTCATCGGACGTAACAAAGCGCCTTCCCAGGATCTCTAGTTCCTTCTGCACTTCAGTGGCTATACCGTAAGCTATTCCGACGTCCACTCCTGCTAGGGTTATTGAACGCGTTAGTATTCCCCTGGAAAACGGAAGGCGGGTGTTCCTCTCCCTGTCGGTAACTATTATCATCCACCATCCCCCAGGATCCTCTTCCCCAGCCTGAGAAACGCCGCCCTAAGATCCTTGCCATCTATGTTCAGGGGCTCGTTGTCAAGGTACACTACCTCCATCCCCCTCTTAAGTGCCCACCGCGTCACCACATCGACCGCTGCCGCTTTAAGCTCCACCGCGACAGCGTCCATCCCCTCAAACTTCTGAAGATCCTTTATGAGCCGGGGTCTGTTGGCGAGGTTTCCCGAGACCGCCCGTACATCGGCACCGATTGCCTCAAGATAGCTACGTGCTTTCCCGGCCGCCTCCGTGGAGGTCATGACCAAGCCGATCCTCCTCCCCTTAACATCACCCAGAGGCCTTGGCCTAAACGCCGTGAAGTGAACATCAATTCCCGGGTTTACCTCCATAACCACCCTCTCAATCTTTTCAAGCTTGCTCTCGCTCACCGCATCAGCCATTGTCACAACCACCACGTCAGCAAAAGCCAGCCTCAGGGGGCCGAAATAGCCAGATACATGGGTTAATGGCTGCTTTGCTCCAACGACCACCACATAGGCATCTGCCCTGTAAGCCGGGAAGGTGGCTCCACTACCCTCAAGGATTACAAGATCGACGGGAAGGCTCTCCGCCAGCTTCACACCTCTGTCCACAACATCAAAAAAGGGAAAACCGGCCATTCCCCCACCGCAGCGTCTGCATCCGATGGTTTTGACTGCCGAAGTCAGTGCGTCCTCGAGGTGATCAGATGCTGCGTGTTCACCCTCTCCCATCAGTTCGACGAGGTACTCTGGGGTGATCTTCATCTCATCTCCTCTGATGAGTTCAGGCCTTTCCGGCCCCCCCCTACCCATCGTCACTATTACGGGCTCGCAGATTTTCTTCAGAGTTCTCGCGAGAAATCCACTTACGGCGGTTTTTCCTACCCTCTTTCCAGTTCCTATAACCCCAATGCTCGGCTTTTTGACGTGGTTTAGGGGCTTTGGGAGGAAGTGGAAATCAGCCCCCCTATAGGGAACACCGAACATGAGACAGAGTGAAGCTATCTTAAAGCGATCCTCGTAGGTGAGAACCGGCTCATCGCTCAGATCGACCACCTCCTCTACCCGGTTCTCTCTGAGAGCCTGCTTCAAAGCGGTTAGATAGTTGTCCGATGAGTACACCTTAATCCCAAGTTTTCCAGCCAGTGATTCAATGGAACCAACCTTCTCGCTGCCACCTAGAAAGACCGCACAGCAGATGTCGCCCAGAGCTTCTATCGCCCAGGCAGTTACGTCAGGGTAGTGCTCCCCGTCAACGAGGGCCATTCTCATAAGACCACCACATGAGAATTCGCACTGGAGGATTTAACCTTACCGATTGGAGCATAGGCGTTATCTTTTCCTCTCGAAAGTCCACAGTTCACTGTGAGGATATGTAAACCACCTAACGGGCACCATAAGACGAAACCTTTAAATTTTTCAAATTTAACAGATCCTGATAGGGGTCTTCAAGAACAGTCTCTGGACTGTTCGAAAGCAGTTGAAGGCTCCTAACCGGTACCTCTCAGGTTGCCTGGCCTTTACACTTAAGGGGGGCCCTCTCCGGGGGCTGAAGACCGTTTGGGTAAAGTCCCTTGAACTTCCCCCGTCTTCGACAAGGGGGTGAACCGTTGAAACCTGGCCCTTAAAGAGAGGGAGAGGCCAGAGACCTGAAGGAACCATACTTACGACGTCAATTGGGACATAACATCTGGAGGTGCAAGCCATGGTTGAGATGCTGGTTAAGTCCAAAGTTAAGGAGGCCGTTAAGGCCGTTGACCCCGAGATGAGGGTCAACCCAAAGTTCTACGATGCCCTTGAAGCCGAGATCAAGGGCCTAGTTGAGAAGGCCGTCAGAAGGGCCAAGGAAGAAGGCAAGAAGACCCTCTACCCAAGGCATGTCTGAAGTTCATTCCAAGGTTATTTTATTCCCAACCGGTGGTCTTTTATCCACCGTCCCCTAATTTCTTTGGTGTTGATAATGGGAGTGAGAAAACTTAGTGATTCGTTGTACCTCTACCCCGGAAGCCCGGGAACGCTTATAAAAAGCACAGAAGGCGAGGCAGTCCTCATCGACCCGGGACACGGGAGTAAGAGACACAAAGACCTAAAGAGAGAGGTTAAAAAACTCGGACTCGAGATACACGCCCAAATGGCCACCCACGGGCACGCCGACCATATAGCAGTCTGTCCGCGGATACAGGCCCCCCTTTTCATGCACCGCTTTGAGTTCAGCGTGGCCGAGAGTCCACTGAACAGGGAACTCCTGACCTTTGGATCAAAAGCCCCCGGGGGTTTTCTGGTCTTTCAATTCCCGGAGGAAGTTCGGGTTCATGCGGTCTTCGAGTGGGGCGATGACCTCTTTGGGTTCAAAACCCTGAAGCTTAACGGCCATTCACCGGGGATGACGGGCTTTCTCGACGAGGAAAGCAGCCTGATCTACGCTGGAGACTCTTTCTTTGGTGAGAAGGTTCTGAACTCCGTTGGCGTTCCCTATCTGGTTGACCCAATACTATTTAAAACATCAATAATTGAATTACGTAATTATGCAGAGAATGGTTATACCCTTATACCCTCCCACGGGAAGATGGTGGAAGGTGAGGAGGCCGTCAAACTGCTCACCCTGAATCTAGGGAGGATTGAAGAAACGGAAGCACTGATCCTTCATCTGCTTGAAAAGCCCATGGACATCACTGAGCTTGCGTTCAGGATCATGGAGAGATACGGCACCGAGATAACACCCCCGAAACTCGCCCTCAACCTCGTGCCCCTCAGGGCCTTCATTGCCGAGCTCTACGACAGGGGGGATATAGAGGCACTTGCCGAATATGGCCTGAAGTGGAGGATCAAGAGGGCATGAAACGGTAAGCGGATTACAAGTGCCTATTCCCCGTTATCAGGATAGCAGAGGTATCTGTACGGACAAAACCTGCATGAATACGAGTATCTCTTTGGTGGCAGCTCCTCCTTTTCGTAGTGCTCCTTGACCGTGTAGAAATGTTTGAGCGTCTCACGAAAGAGTTTACCATCGTAGGGGACTTCAAAGGCCCTAAAGTTTGGCCCCTTAACAACCGGGAACCCGGAGAAATCTATCCTGCTGATGACCCTCATCGGTTCCTCGTGGAGCTTGACATAGTACAGGTACCCGTAGTCCGACTCGGCCCACCTCATGTAGATGTTCAGCTGGGCCATATGGTACCCGTAGGGCTCCCTGGGAAGGCTGGTCTTGCCTTTGATCTCTATAGGGAACTCCCGTATAGCATCTATCCTGCCGTGGATTTCGAATCCAAGTCTCTCAGAGCGCAGAACGAGATGTTTCTCAAGTTCGAAGCCATACCTCTCCGACAGTATTCCCTGGAGAACGTTATGGGTGTTTATTCCCTGGTTTAACCGCACCCTCACGAATTCAGGCCAGCGCTCGGGATAGCCTTTAAGCCTGAAGTATATCCTCCTGGGACACACGAGCGCCTCACTTGCATAAAATTCCAGCAGTCCATCACCGTCGTGTTCGCCCATTGGATTCCCTCCAAGAACGGGGCGGATCACCGGTCCGCGAGCCTCACCGCCCCTGCGTCAGTTAATACCGACGTCATCACTACTTCAGACTGGGCAAGGGTCGTCATCCGCGCTGATATTAGTTTTGGATGGTCTTTAAAACCTTTGGGGAAAACTCAGGGATTGGACATCAGAGTATCGTGCCTCTCTTCCGTCTGAGAGAGTAGCTGAGACCATAGGAAGGCCAGAGGCTTGGCGGCTGCTCGTAGTGATGCAAGTTACGCAGTATCTTCTCCGCAGTTTTCCTGTTCTTAGCCCTGACGCGGAGGGTACCGTTTTCGAGTTCCACCACCCCTTCGGCTAGGCGAACCTTCAACTTGGAGCCATCCTGCTCCGGGCGGGCCCTCATTAAGAGCCGCTCGTACTCTTCATATGCCTCACGACTCAGTTTCTGCTCAAGAAGTGCATTTTTTTCCTTATTCCTAAAAAGACGCAATAACCAACTATTCGGCGGGTCTTCATCCATACCGTTCATCGACCTCCAGGAGGATTCTCATCCCTTACTTTCTCTTTCAGGTTTTTAAGACTTTCCCATTGGTCTTCGCCGAAACGGCAAGTGGGAACATTTTTAAGGGCTCCCCATCAGAAAACTGTGATGGAAGGGGCAAAGAAGACCCAGCTCATAAAACCCCGTATAAGACAAATACTCTCCAAAGAACTCCCCAGTGGGCTCATCTCAAAGCTCCCCAAGCACTGGGTTCAG